>NZ_CP087131.1:3315420-3616822 GCF_020911865.1 Chryseobacterium sp. C-71 | reverse complement strand
CGACAAAAATTTATATTTCAGTTCTTGGAGCGATTTTAATAGTGGTGGCATTGGGAAATAAGGGAAAATGCCGTGGAAACAGCTGTTCACCAAATTTAAGTAAAAGAATAATCAACAAATAAGGCCGCAGACTAATTTAAAAGACACTTTTATAAAATGTGAGTATAAATCGAATTCCAATCAAGGTAATTATTCTCTTGGAACTAAATTTTCACAAAGAGTCCAAGATTGCTGCAATCGAATTTACTCCGAGATTAGCTGGTCAATTTGACCCTCCGTTCCAATCTTAGACTGTATATTGATCTTTCTTATAGTACCTTTGATTAATTAATGTCAATCCATTTTATTCTTTCAAAAGCTGATTGATTTCTTCATAGAAAGAATCTTTGCTGTAGTCTGCCATTCCTTCGTGTTTCATTCTTATCTTTCCTGTCTTGTCCAAAACTACACTTGTAGGTAATGAGCCACTAAAGTATTCCTTTGGGATATTTCCATTTGGAAATAAAAACGGCACTGTGAATTTTTCTTTTTCAAGGAACATTTTTCCAGCATCCAGATCTTCATCCAGATTTACAGTGAGGAAAACGAGCTCATCTCTGCTTCTGTATTTTTCAAAAAACTTCTGAATTGAAGGAAATTCAGCTCTGCAAGGAGGACACCAAGACGCCCAGAAATTAATAAAGACCACTTTACCCTTCAGTCCAGAAACATTGATGATCTTTCCGTTTTCATCTTTTACAGTAAAGCTTTCAGAGATGGATGGATTCATTTCCTCTAAGGGTTTTCCAACACTTTTTTTCTCAATTTTTGAATTCAGTAGACCTGTAGAAATGATTTGTCGCATCAGCCAGGCTTTCGCATCCGGACTGACCAAGAGGAGAATAAATATTCCCACGAAAAGTACAGTACTCCAGTTTTTTTTGAGCCATATTTTGAATTTTTCCATTTTTATATAGTAATGCTTATTGCAAAATTTGTTTTCTTACTTCTGCTTCCTCCACAAATCCCAGATTTTCCCAGATCACAATTTTGTTTTTGTATAATTTTAAAACAGGAAGTGCAGAAACATTCAGTTCTTTACATAGTTGAGTTTTTTCATCAGCATTGATTCTTACGACTTTTACTTTGTCTGACAATTCAGATCCTATTTTTTTGAGGTATGGCTCCATTTTTCTGCAGGGGGCGCACCATTCTGCATAGAAATCTACCAGAACAAGAGTTTCACTATCCAATAATTCATTGTATTGCGCAAGACTCATTCCTGCAGTGTTGGACTTTTTTATCTCCGGGAGATCTGCGTTTCTCCATTTCATCATTCCACCTTCCATTACATAGACTTTCTTAAAACCCATTTCCTGCAATTTTGTACTAGCAGCAGTGCTTCTCGGTCCGCTCATACAATAAACATACACCGGTTTGTTCTTGTCCAAAGCTTTAGATTTCTCTTCGAAATCATCTGCTTTCCAATCGATATTCATTGCGTTGATAAGATGTCCGTTCAGGAATTCATCTGGAGTTCTTACATCGACGAGCTGAGCATCTTTAGCAGTTTCTATTTTTTTGTAGAACTCTTTAGCCGGTAGACTTTTTTGTTCAGTTTTATTCTGTGCTATGAGAACTCCTGGTACAACAAGTACCAGAAATACTGTGATCAATTTTTTATACATTTTCTACTATTTTACTTCATTATCATTTAAAAATATCATCAATTTGTAGTCTTGAATTGGGTCACGCAACATTTTACAACTCCTTATACAAAATGATTCCCTGCATCCAATCACTTTTTTCTTCCAACGAACCTTATTACCGAGCCTACTCCATTGTGATAAAATCCTTCACTTAGTTCAATTTCCAGTTCAGATAATTCAATAATTTCATAGTTTGGAAAGTCTGATCTGATCTCTTCTATTGAAAATAAACTTTCAATATCTTTTGGTCCACCTACTTTATCGTCTGCCGTAACATAATCGATATGTTTTTTACTAAATGCTTCAAAGATGATGGTTCCATTTTTTTTCAGTAATCTGTCAAATGTTTGATGGTAAAGCGATTTGATAGTTGGAGGAAAATGTGCGTAGATCAAAGCGATTGCATCAAATTGTTCATTTTCAAAATCAAATGTTTCCAATTCACCAACTTTGTAATTGATTGTCACATCATTTTTGTTAGCAAGTTTAACCGCTTTGTTTTTACCTTCAACACTAATGTCGAACGCAGAAACATTCCAACCTCTTTTGGCGGCAAAAACGGCATTTCGTCCTTCCCCTTCTGCAGGGAAAAGAATGGAACCAACCGTTAGTTTTGACAATTGTTCTTTTAAATAATTATTGGGTTCTTCACCATAAGCAAACTCTTCCTTGCTATATCGGTCATCCCATCTCGAAGTCCACAGATCGTTTACTTTATGATCTTCCATATTAATGTTTTTTATTTTGTTTCAATTTAGTGATTTCAGATATTACAATTAGAAGTTGCACCGTTTGCAGCCTGCCACTCTCTCATTCCGCCAGAAAAATTTTTCACTCTTTCAAAACCATTCTTTCTTAGAAGTGAATATGCGATCGCTGCCCTGTCACCGCTCTGGCAATGAATGATCACCGTTTTATCTTTAGAAATTTTGTCAAGATGGTCTTCCATTGTACCGACAAAAACATTGTCTGCGTTTTGTATGTGAGCTTCTTCATACTCTGTTTTGTTTCTTACATCCACAATCTGTACATCATCTCGATCTATATAGGTTTTAAACTCATTAATATCAATGATATCAGAAGTCAGCAAATCTAAACCAAAATCATTTACATCTTCAATATATCCCATCATTTGATCCATACCAATTCGCATTAGTTTTCTTGTAAGATCATCTATCTTGTCTTGTTCGGCAATCAGAATAAATGGTTGAGAGTAATCTAAAATCCAACCCATCCACGTTGAAAAAGAATTATTACCCTGAATATTGATACTTTTAGGAATAAAACCGTTTGCAAAATCCACTTTATCTCTTGTATCAATGACGGTCACATCTTCAGAATATGCTTTGAGAAATTCTTCTCTGGAAAGTTTCTTTTGTTTTGGAACTTCTGTCAATAAAGGCCTGTCCTCTTTATTGAGTTTTTTCATCATTGCAAAATACTTTGGCGGTTCAGGTTGCCCTTCCAATAAGTAGTCAATGAAACCATCTTCATCATCTTTATATTGAAATGCCCAATTACGGATCTTTTCATAGCCAATGGTAGAACTTGGAACTGCTCCAAGAGATTTCCCGCACGCAGAACCGGCACCGTGTCCAGGCCAAACCTGAATATATGAAGGAAGCCTGCTGAAATCCTGTACCGACTGATACATTTCTTTCGCTCCCTTTTCCTGAGTTCCTTCAATTCCGGCTGCTTTTTCCAAAAGATCCGGTCTTCCGACATCGCCTACAAAAACAAAATCTCCGGTGAATATAATAACCGGCTCATCTGTAGCCGGATGATCGGTCAGCAAAAAACTGATGCTTTCAGGTGTATGTCCGGGTGTATGAATTACTTTTAAAGTCAGGTTTCCAACTTTTATTTCATCGCCGTTCCTTAAACCGATATGTGGAAACTGATATTGCCAATCATCACCGCCTTCATCAGAAAGATAAAGATCAGCACCAGTCACTGCGGCAAGCTCACGTGAGCCGGACAGAAAATCTGCGTGAATATGGGTTTCTGTGATATGTGTTATTTTAAGATTATTTTCTTTTGCTATCTGAAGGTAGGTATCAATATCTCTTTTTGCATCGATAACAATCGCTTCTCCTTTTGCCTGACAACCGATCAGGTAACTTGCCTGCGCTAGGCTCTTATCGTAAATATGTTGAAAAAACATAACTTTTATTTTTATTAAACTTAATTTTATATGTTAAGCGAAAGTGCAGAATAAACTCTTTAAAAGCTTCTCTCGATAGAAAACCTGCCGATCTACTTCTAATGTGGTAGTTTTTCTCTGTAATATCCGTAGACCCAAGTTCCAAAAATGGCACTTATTAATGTAACGATCACAACCAATGATCCTGTTCCGATCTGCGCGAACAACGGTCCGGGACAAGCGCCGGTAATTGCCCAACCAAAACCAAAGATAATACCGCCATAAATTTGTCCTTTATTGAATTTTTTCGGTGCAATGGTAATAGTTTCTCCATCGAGGGTTTTGATATTGAATTTCTTGATCAGCCAAATTGAGATCATTCCTGTAACTATTGCACTTCCGATAATGCCAAACATATGAAATGACTGAAGGCGGAACATTTCCTGAATTCTGAACCAGCTGATCACTTCAGACTTGACGAAAACAATTCCGAATAAAATTCCTACTACAAGGTATTTTATTTGGTAAGACCAGTGATCTTTCGCCGGGTTTCCTGTAACGTTTACACCATCCTTACGCAATGTGTTTTTTTCTTTTTTCATAATAATTAAAAATTTAAAGTGAAAGAATAATTGGTAAAATCACATTTGCCATCAGAAACCCTCCAGCCATAAAACAAATCGTCGCAACTAACGATGGCCACTGAAGATTGGACAATCCCATAATGGCATGACCACTTGTACAGCCGCCTGCATAGCGGGTTCCGAAACCCACCAAAAAACCACCGCCAATCATAATGATGAAGCCTTTTAGAGTTAAAAGATTCGCAAAATTCATCAACTGAACAGGAACGAGATTGCTGTAATTGGTGATTCCGTAGCCGCTCAATTCAGATTTAAGATTTGGATTTACGATAATTTCTCCCGGATTCATCAGAAATTGAGAGGCAACCAATCCGCCTAATAAAATTCCGAAGACAAAAAACAAGTTCCATACTTCTTTCTTCCAGTCGTATTTGAAGAAGTTGATATTGGCAGGCACACATGCTGCACAGATATGCCGCAAAGACGAGCTGATTCCGAAAGATTTGTTACCTAAGATCAGTAAAATTGGAACAGTGAGACCTACCAAAGGACCCGCAATATACCAAGGCCAGGGTTCTCTTATAATTTCTATCATTAATTATTTTTTTAATTTATTTTGAAACTTTTTTTTGAAAGTATGTATTGACGATTCTTAACCAATTCTTTATGAAGTACAAATTTCGATCTTCTCATTCTTTTCTACAGCTACTTTTGTTACATAAGAATTTTATCTTCTGTTTTATTAATTTAAAACAAAACTTCTTTAATGATAATGTAAATTCCCATTATGAGAATGAAATATCCAAAGACAGGTTTCAGCTTTTTGCCGTCAATTTTTTTAGATAATTCAGTACCTATGAGAATTCCTATTATAGAAATTGCTGAAATAGTCCCTAAAAAATTCCAATTGATACCAACACTGTTCATTGATGAAAAAAATCCAATCAAAGAATTGAATGAAACAATTACCAATGAAGTTCCGATGGCGACTTTTATCGGCGTTTTCAACAAATTGACCAATGCCGGGATGATCAAAAATCCGCCGCCTGCCCCAAGTAAACCTGTAATGATTCCCACAGCTGAGCCTTGTCCTGCTGCCAGAACTGTCTTGTTTTTGGATGTGATATTTTTCTCGTTCGAATCCCCTTTTTTTTGAATCATTTTATAGGAGGCGATAATCATTAAAGCTGCAAAAATTAATAATAAAAGCAGATTCTTGGTTAGCAGAAAACCGCCCACAGCAAATACTTGATCAGGAATCAGAGGCAAGAGAAAATTTCTTGTGATGAAAATAGAAATAACTGATGGGATTCCAAAAACCAACGCTGTTCTTATGTTGACCAAACCATTTTTAAAATAAGAAAAGGAGCCTACCAAACTACTGATTCCTACAATAAAAAGCGAATATTCTGTCGCAAGAAAAACATCAATCCCAAAAAGATAAACCAAAACCGGAACAGTAAGAATACTTCCTCCGCCACCCAGCAATCCTAGCGAAATCCCGATAAAAACAGATGCTATATATCCAAATATTTCCATTCTTTAACTTTAATAACGCAAAAGTGGAAATATTAGAATTGCTGCACCGCTACTTTTGTTACATAAGGAAAGTTACTAGGAATCCGAAAGAACAATTTTATTTCTTCCTAGTTTTAATTTACCGGCATCTTCGAGTTGTTTAAGAAGTCTTGAAACCACTACTCTGGCTGTACCAAGCTCATTGGCGAGTTGCTCGTGAGTCGTGACAATGGTTTTAGATTGAGAAATTTCAGACTTTTTCTCAAGCAGTTGTAGTAATCTTTCATCCACTTTTTTGAAAGCGATGGCATTGATGATGTCAAGTAATTCTTCAAAACGCTTGTGATACAGACGGAAAATATAATCTACCCATTCCGGATAGTCCTTCATAAAAAGAGATGCTTTTTCTACAGGCAAAAACAAGATCTCGGATTCCTCTTCAATTTCTGCTTTCAGGATGCTTTTCTCATCGTGGATCCCGCCAAGGAAAGACATAATACAGCTTTCACCGGCCTTGATGAAGTACAGTAGAATTTCCCTACCATCTTCCTCAGTCCGGATGACCTTCATCATTCCTTTCATCACGATGGGTATTGCACGGATTGATGCATTTTCGTCTAAAATAATATCGCCTTGCTGATACTTTTTGATAAAGCCGTTTTGATATAATTTTTCCACCAAATCACTTGATGATTTAAATTCCGAAGCCAATACCGATTTTTCCATAATTATTAAATTGTAAACTTAAGCCAAATTCTCTTTAATTTTTCCAAGAAAACTGTTTAGAATTCAGATTCTAGCTCTGCAGATTCATAAAAATCTACTATTTCCTTTAATCCTATTCTCTGGAAATCTCCGACCACATTATTACATTCATTCATTAATTCATTTTTTGAATGTGAAGAAGAAACTCCCACCACGACCATTCCTGCGGATGTCGCTGCGTAAATACCCGCGAACGAATCTTCAAATACAATACAATTTACCGGCTCGACGCCTAACTTATCGGCAGCCTTTAAATAGCATTCAGGCGATGGTTTACCGTCAACAACATCGTTGGCTGTAATCATCACATCAAAATACAGATCTAAGTTCTTTTGTGTGATGACTCTGGTTAGTTTTTCCAGATCCGAGCTTGTTACCAATCCTAATTTTATTTTTGATTCTTTTAAATGCGGTAACAATGTAGCAATTCCCGGAATTTCAGGAAAAGACATCTGATCTTCAAATGCTTTAAATTCTTTTAAAAGATTCTCTTTCTTGACCTCGCCAATATCTCTGAATTGTGCTTCAAATAATTTTTTCACTGTCATTCCGCGGATCTGTTTTTCAAAGCCTTCGAAGTAAACATTATATTTCTTGGCAGCGGTTCTCCAAAAATTTTCATATTGCGGTTCTGTATTGATCAAAACCCCATCCATATCAAAAATGATCGCCTTGAGATCTAATTTATTGTTTGTCATATTTTATCAATTAATTACATATTTTCCAAAATTGATCATTTTGAATATCTACTAAAATTTATATATCCACTTCTGGTAAAACGTGTATTTAAGTCAAAAATAGAATTCACGGATTGATTATGATATACCAAAACCGCTTATTTAAATATCATTTTGATAAGTATCATCTTTTCTACACTCCTTCGATCCTATTTTATTATTATAATGAATTTTCAAAAGGCCTTCTTTTCTTAATATCAAAATAGTTGAGAATCTTCTAATATTAAAATTTATTTCTCGCTGTTTGGCTGTATCTTTCATCATTGAATATCCGTAACTATTTAACTGATAAAAATTTCCGCATTACTTTCAAAACATTAACCTTTGTTGGTAAATGTCCATTAAATAAAACAAATCTTCACAATACATCTTTTAATAAATGAAAAAAGCCACGATTATCTTTACGCTCATTTTTACACTCGCAATACAATCTTGCGTTAAAAAAGACGATAAACAAATTGAAAATACAGCAAGGGTTGATGCAACCTTAACTGATTCGCTTACAAAACAAAATGATAGCTTACAACGTGATTCTTCTCAAAAAAATATTACTGAAAATAATGATCTGCTTTTTGCTATCGAAGGACTGTATCAATCTAAAGACAATGCCAGTTGTAAAATGGATCTGAAATTATATTATTCGGAAGGAAAATTAAAATATGATTTAACAACGGATAATCAGACACGTACAGACTTCGCTACTTTAACATTGGATGAGAAAAAAGAGCGCTATTTTGTTACGCTAAAAAATATAAAATGGAGTAAAAATATTGGTGTGGTAGATCCAGAGGGAAATGCCATTGACAAGAATCTTTCTCTTCCTGACGAGATTCAGGGATCATTGGATAAAAATGGAATTATGATTCAAAACTATGGCAACGCAATGAATGATTATGAAAAGTTTGCTGAATGTGGATTGAAATATATCAGCTTGATCAAAGTCGTAAAATAACCAAAATATTAAAAGACAAAACCTACTCAATTAAAGTAGGTTTTGTCTCTTGTATTCATCAATTTTATGCTGTACGACTAAAGAGATAGAATCAGTTTTTCTCCGTCTTCGGGAATGATCAATTTATCTTGTCCGATCTTCAATTCTGAAGCTTTCTTTTTCAGAATGGCTCTGGTCGTAAAGCAATGATCCAATGCATCCATGTGAACTGCTATTACTTTTGCTTTTCCACTGGCAGCTATCAAAGCCATCGTCTGCACTTCATTCATAATGATCGGTGTATCACTAAAGTCTTTCATCAGCGCTCCTCCAGAATTAACAATAATATAATCGGGTTTGAATTTTTCAATATCTTTTTTAATATCTTCATTCCAGATCGTATCTCCTACAATGTAAACCGTAGGCTGGTTCTTAGCTTGTAAAACAAATCCTGATGTTTTACCCATCATTTCTAACACCTTACCGGAACCATGTTTTCCTTCCACACGGTTTATAGTGATGCCGTTCCATACTTTTTGACCCTCTACAACAGTAGCATTGATAAAGCCTTCTTTTTTGAAAAATTCTTTATCGGCAGGTTGCATGATCAATTCTACAGATTTATTTAGGGTGCTGCTTGCTGGCTTGTCAAAATGATCTTCGTGAGTATGGGTAACAATAACAAGATCAATGTCCTTCACAATTTCTTCCACAGGCATTGTCAGCTCAACCGTAGGATTTTTTTGAATACCCGCCCATGAATCAATTGCCCCTTTCTGAGACAGCATAGGATCTACCAATATTTTTTTTCCTGCGTAGTCAATGACCAGGGTCGCATTTCTAACTAACTGGACAGTGGGTTTTGTATCAGATTTTGTCTGTCCGAATGAAAAGACAGATGACAGTGTAAGTGCAAATGCTACAATTACTTTTTTCATAATATTCTTTTTTTATATTTTATTAATAATCTCAATTCTTTCAGCGACGATTTTACAGAAATGATTACACTGCAAAGGTCTTAATAAGAACATATCATTACAGTATCTAAATGATGCGATTTACCGCCATTTTGATAACCTGATTATATTCCCAAATTTCACCGCTTTTAATTATGTTGAATGAATGAGATTCGAGATGATGCTTTTTTAATCTCTTTGAATCAATTTAACTTTTATATGTAAATATTCTCCTAATAAATATTAGGCATATTGTAAGCATCTGCTATCAATGCAGCAGAATGTAAAATACCTTCTGGCGAATATCCCAAATTAGCGATCATCAGTTCATCAGCTCCCGATATCTTTTGAAACTCATTAAGTCCGGCGACGACCTGATCGGCAGTTCCCTGAATCATTTTTTGATTCCAGCTGTCCAACACATAGCTTTCATATTCAGAATAGTTGTAATTTTTTAATTCTTCAGGTGAAGGGATGACGTACGATTCACCTTTCATCATCCGAAGCATACTATGCGAAAAAGAATGCGTCTGGATTCTTGCTTCTTCTTCACTGTCCGCCGCAAATACTGAAAATGATGCGATAGTATAAGGTTGATCCAGAATTTCTGAAGGTCTGAAATTCTTCCTGTACAAATCAAAAGCAATTGACAGATTCTCCGGAGCCAGCTGTGCCGCAAATGCAAAAGGCAAACCTAATTTACCCGCCAACTGAGCTGAGTATCCCGATGATCCCAAAAGCCATACAGATGGTGCGTCAAAAGATCTTTCAATACCGTTTTCTCTATCCTGTCCGGGTCCCGGAACAGCAAAAACTTTTTCTTTGTACTTATTTCCTGCCGGAAAATCGTCTTCAAGAAAATGCAGTAATTCCTCTAACTGCTCAGGAAAATCTTCCACACCTATATGACCACGGCGAAGTGCCGACGCTGTAAGCCCATTGGTTCCGGGAGCACGTCCAATTCCAAGATCTATACGTCCGGGAGCCATCGCCTGAAGCATCCCGAATTGTTCAGCAACGACCAATGGAGGAAAGTTAGGTAACATCATCCCGCCAGATCCCAACCGTATATTCTGAGTTTCTCCGATAAGTCTGGATAGCAATATAGCGGGCGACGAAGTAGAAACGGCTGGCATTCCATGATGCTCTGCTACCCAATAACGACCGAATCCACGCTGGTCTGCATATTTTGCCAACTTAATACTCGTTTCTATGGCTTCTATAGCAGAATGACCTTTTCCTGTAGTAGACACGTCGAGAATTGATAGGGGTACAGGTGCATTTCCTTGTTTTAACAGTGGAGAAAAAGCAGTTTTTTTATTTTTATCAGCTGTTGTATTTTTCATAACCTCTTGATTTTAAATTATAGTGCAAAATTACCCCGGTTCTTAAACTAGTTAGATATCAAAAAACAGATAAGAAATACCATTTTGATAAACCGACAGAGAAATGATTTTTCCGGAAATCTCTTCCTTGATTGAGTCACACTTTATGCTTCATATTGTTCTCTGCTGTTTGGATTGACCTGCGTGTATAATTAAAAATATCCTCAGCAAAATAATTGTCAAGGATATTCTTCTATTGTTAGAAAATGTTTTCTACTGATTAAGAAACAGCATTTAAAAACTCGTCCGTAGTTTTTATTTCGCCGTAGAAAAATTCCAATGCTGCTAAAAAAGCGTGATGTACATCATCGGCCTTTACCGTCTTTCCGTTGATTTCCAAATCTTTTGATGCGCAGGCATCACCGATAACAGTACACTTATAACCAAAGTCAAATGCTGCTCTTGTAGTCGCATCAACACACATATGGGTCATCATTCCTGTGATAATTACTTCTGTCACGCCGTTTTCTTTCAAATATTCACCTAGCCCAGTTTCTCTAAAACTGTTTGGATAATACTTTTGAAAGATTTGCTCTCCATCTAAGGGTTTTACATTTTCGTGGATTTCAGCTCCAGGCGTTCCCTCTACAAAAATCGGCAATGCTTCGGGATCAGCCGATAGATGCTGAATGTGTGCAATAGGCAACTTTTTTGCACGAAAATGCTCAAGAACTTTACCAGCATTCAGGCTTGCCTCAACAGGATTGACCAATGTGAGATTTCCGTTTTCAAAATATTCATTCTGGATATCGATGATAATTAATGCTTGTTTGCTCATAATTAGATATTTATTATAACGCAAAATTACCACCTGATTGAATGTGTGTCTATATCAAATTATTACGAAAAAATGTCATTTTGATAAGGGAAATTATGGTGTATCGGAAAGTGAAATATCCGGTTTAAGTCGCATTTCATTCTAATCATAACTATTTCGTTGTATCTTTGATTCTTTAAAGTTATTATGAAAACAATCAATTTTCACAAAACAGAATGCGGTGTAGATTTTTTCATCAATATTCTGAATCAGGACACCATCAACTATCTGCAGACCGATGTCCACAATACTGACTATTTTGAGGTTGTTTTTTTTTCGAAAGCTGAGGGTACAGTACATATTAATGATACCAAAATTAATATTCACGATAACTCAATCGTATTTATCTCAGCTTTTCAAAAGAGAGCCTGGAAAATTAAGCAAGATGGACTTGAGTTCAAAACTTTAATATTCAGGGAAGACTTTCTCAATGAATTCTTTGCTGATAAATTTTTCACTCACAAAATGCTGTTTTTTTATCAGCTCAACCATGAGTTACTTCTCAATGTGAGTGATTCTGAAATGAAAAGGTTCAATGAATTTCTGGTAGAAATCAAAACTGAACTTGTGCACACAAAAAAAGACAGCGTTCACATTATCAGATCGATCCTGTACTACCTTTTACAAACCATAAATCGACGGTATGCCTCTGCTAACGATCTAATGATTGAGAAGGACGATAAAAATTATGCAGTACAATATAAATCTCTTCTTGAGAAACACATCTGTCAGAAAAAAAATATTGAAGATTACACCGTTTTATTAAATATCAGCAGGATTACCCTTAATAAGGCAGTCAAGGAACAATATAATGTGACTGCTACAGAACTTCTAAAACAGCGTTTATTGGCGGAAATAAAAGATCGATTGGTTTACTCTAATAAAACAGTTTCGGAAATATCTTTTGATTTGAACTACGCTGAACCGGGGCATATGATGAGATTTTTTAAAATGCAGACAGGAATGACTACCTCCGAATATCTGGAAAGTCTAAGCACGGTGTAAACTTATTACAAACAGATTTATAACAATTCTTAAGCTGCGTATTTAACCAATTGGGAAGCATTGATAAAGGACATAAATTGTCTCTTCGAGTTACAAGATTCCATTCAATTCATGCTGAAATTTGACTATAGCATATTTTAGCTTACCTTTGCAACTGTACATTACACATAATCAGGTACATACCAAAAGGTAAGAAATACGTTATATCAATGAATTTAAGCGATATCAATATTTGTGACGAAAACTGTCCTGTCCGAAAATCTCTTCAACTTTTAAGCGGAAAATGGACTTTATTGATTTTATACCAGATCAATGATCAGAAAGTAAGGTACGGGGAATTAAAGCGTAAAATCCCGGGAATCAGTGAAAAAATGCTCATTCAGGAATTGAATAGATTGATAGAGTACGAACTGGTTCAAAAAAAATCTTTTCCTCAAATTCCGCCGAAAGTAGAATATACATTGTCTGAAAAAGGCTTAAGCACATTACCCATTATTGAGCAGTTAGCCACATTTGGACTTAATCATCTTGTTTAATTTTTAATATAACAAGAAATCAAAAATAAATCGACTTCAACTGATAATATTCATACTTACTATATGACCAAAGAGTAGTAATTTTATCATCGCAGAATCTAATGAGACTTCTACTATCTTTATTTATTGTTTTCACCATTGCTGTACGGCCGATCATGCCGGTCTACAGCTATGTAGTCAACTATGATTATATCGTTGAGAACTTATGTGAAAATAGAGATAAACCCGAATTATCATGTAACGGAAAGTGCTTTTTAGCAAAAGAACTTTCAAAAACTGAAAAACAGTCCACACAAACATTCGCAAAAGTGATTAGTTTAGATATTTTTGTTCCCAATGATATTTTTTCATTCGATAGTGGAACAGAATACATTGATTCTGTACAATACATTACAGAATATATTAATTTGTATCATTCAAGATACATTTTCACCATTTTTCATCCTCCGCTCTTCAGTTAAATTATTGCATTACTTGTATTTTGATTTTTTTCAAAATACTATTCAACAAAATTTAACAAATCTTACCTAATGAAATCAACAGTAATTTTGATAGCAGTGCTGTCATTATCCCTTACGTCTTGTAAAAAAGAAGAAGAATTTAAAATTAACCACAAAAAATCGATGACCGCTGGCGTCGACATAAAAAATGTGAAGGTGGTCAATGAAGAGGATCCCATCTGTAAAATGAAAACAGCTCAATATCTAAAAGATACTGCAGTTTACAAAAATAAAATCTACGGATTCTGTTCATCTGGCTGTAAAGAAACATTCAAAAAAACTCCAGAGAAATATGCAGCCAAATAATCGTTCAGAAAAGAGGAACTCAGCAATTCGAAAATTTGTTGTTCCTACGTTGGTCTTTGCAGGTCTGTTTGCAGTTATTTCTTTTGGAACCGGATACTTCAAAAAAGAATTGTACTCGGTCATGAAAGTTCCCGATTTTGAACTGACCGACCAAAACAATAAAAAAACTTCAAACAAAGATATGCTGGGCAAGGTGTATCTGGTAGAGTTTTTCTACAGTACCTGCCCTACGATATGCCCGATTATGAATAGCAATTTGAAGCACATAATGGAGGAAATTGACAGTCCTGATCTTGGAGTGATCTCTATCAGCATCGATCCTGAAAATGACACCCCTGAGATTTTGAAGGCTCACGAAAGTAAAATTGGCATCAAATCTCCCAACTGGCATCTTTTAACAGGCGACAGAGACTATATCGGAAAAATTGCCGATCAGTTCAATATTTATGTCGGTGATAAAGATGACGATTCTGAAAGCCTGAACCACAGTGGTATGATCGCATTGGTAGATCAGGAGGGTAACATAAGATGCCGTTTCGGTAAAAACAATGTTCCTATCCTCTATTATTCAGGATTGAATTATGAAGATCCTGAAGGACTCAATACGGATCTTAAAGGAAAATACCATCCCGACCGAGAACTTTTGATTGAAGATATTAGAAAGCTTCTAAAATAATTTCAAATTCTATTTGAATATTATTTTCAGCTATTAACAGTCACTTTTTGAATTAAGATTCTGAAATATTTAGTTTCCATATTAATCATTTTCACGATGACAATGCGACCTGTATTGCCACTGATTAACTATGCAGTAAACTATGATTATATTGTAGAAAACCTTTGTGAAAAAAAAGCAAAACCTGAACTGATGTGTAATGGTAAATGCTTTGTATCCAAAGAATTGACCAAAACAAATCAGGAACAGACGACTCAAAATGGTCATAAAATCTCTGTTCCTTCGATTGATGCTTTTTTGGTTGCCGAAGATTTCAAATTTACCCACTCGGACATCGATAGTGTTCATCAAGAATCTATCAGTACTTTCTGTACGGATCCTTATCATTCCGAATACCATTCAAAGATATTTCGCCCACCTTCAGTTTAATTGACTCTCATTCTTAAGAAAAGAGAACTTTTAAGCAATTAGATTAAACCCAGTAGCAACATTATTAATGTCTGCCATTATCATCCGTGCGCAAAACCTCCGCAAGACGGTATAATTCCGATTGAAATCACAAAGAAACTTAATCAACCAAAACAATTTAATGAAATCCATTTCAAATACTCTACTAAAAAAAAGTTTTATAAAAAGCTTTCCCCTACTCTGTTTTATGATAATATCTAATTGTTTTAAAGCTCAGAATCAATCAAGTGCCGTTGTATCAAGTGTTCCCATCAATACAGAAGTTTTAGGGAGCAACCGCGGTCTGGCTTTTCAAATGATCATTGATAAAAAAATTAAAAGCGTTCCCAAACTCGGTTTTTTCAGTGTTACTTCTTTGGTAGGAGAATGGGGTGAAGATAAAGTGAATGATTATATGACGCAAGCCAGTCTTACTTATGAGATTGTAAAAGGTCTGAAATTAGCCGCCGGTTTTCACGTGACGCCGGTAAAAGGGATGCGTCCGATTGCCGGACTGATTTACAGCAAAGCCACCCCCGATTGGTTATTCGTCGCAAATTCCCGAATAGATTTCTCCAGAGACACCAATATAGAAGGAATGTTCTTAGTTGAATACAAGCCGAAAATCAATAATAACTGGCGTTTGTACACGCGAATTCAAGCCTTATATGAATATAGCAGCATTATCGATATGCAGACCCGAAGCTATCTGATGGCTCGTGCAGGTGTAAGCTACAAAGAAATAACTTTTGGTTTAGGAACCAATATCGATTATTACGGACCGGAAAAATTCAATGAAAACAGCTATGGCATTTTCATAGGTTTTCTTCTGTTTTAATTTAATTGCTGAGAACTGAATCAATATAACTTAACAATCATAGTCAATTTTAAATTATTGGTATCAGTACACGAAATTTCAAGATCAACAAAATCCAACAAATCAAATAATTTAATTCGTAATGTATAAATTAAATATAAAAAACAGGAGCTTACCATCACATCAACACTTTGTTAAATTCCTTTTTTTGATTTCTATTTTCACTGTCACTTCCTCTTTTGCGCAAACCAATTATACGCTGCAAGGTATGGTAACAGATGTGGACGGCGGTGGATTACCAGGCGTCACCGTAGCGCAGAAAGGCACTCCCAATAGCTTAAAAACAGATCGGTATGGTCATTTTACCTTCGAAACAAACTTTAGTGAAGTCACTTTAGAATTCTCACATTTCGGTTTTGACCGAAAGGAAGAAAAATACACGAAAAATAATGCAGGTTCCGTGATGGTCATTCCAATGACTCCAGCAGTGTCATTACTGGAAGAAGTCGTCGTCACAGGATATCAGACGCTTAACAGAAGCTCCTCCACTGCTGCAATAACAAAAATTTCTCAAAAAACCTTAAACGAAAACCTCAATACCAATTTGGCAAGTGCTCTGGAAGGACGTGTTGCAGGTTTGATGTTTCAAAAAAATCCGGCAGGAATTGGCGGAGACAAACCTATTCTAAGAGGAATCGGAACCTTTTCTTCCCTTCAGGTTGGCTACAGCCCGCTGTTGGTCATTGATGGTTTACCCACTGAGTTGACATTGGATGAGATCAACCCTTATGATATTGAAAGCATAGATGTACTTAAAGATGCAGCTGCAGCCTCTATTTATGGTTCAAGAGCTGCAAATGGGATTATTGTTTTAACAACCAAAAAAGGAAGCGGGAATTTAAAAGTGACTTTCAATTCTGATCTATTTCTTGCTGAAAGACCCAATTTGAGGGATATGAATTATGCCTCTACAAGTGAGTTGATTGATTTTGAACAGGATGTTTATAATAGAGAGCGATCGAAATTTGCCAATGTTGCCACGATGTTCAATAGTTATGGAGATATCGGAAACAGCAGTATCAAGTATTACAGCCCTCTTTATCAGCTTAACAGAGATCTGGAAGAGGGTAAAATTAACAATTCTGATTACAATAAAACGCTTAGCCAATGGAGAAAAAATGACTACAATAAAGATTATCGGGACAATGTTTGGCAAAACGAATTAAGACAACGTTATAATATTGCATTTTCGGCTGGAAACAACAAGTACAATACGTATGTATCATTGAATTATGATCAGGCAAACAGGCGTATTGTGAACAACGATAGCCGTGCATTAAATCTTTATGCAAAGAGCAGTTTTCAGGTCAGTAACTGGCTAAATGCGACCATTGGTTTAAACGGAACTTACAGTAATGAAGATGTTACGGATGGCAGTTACGGAAATTATGATATTCAAAAAAGGTACGAACGTATTACTGATGAGAATGGAAATCGAGTAATATCACCATTTGTGGGTATCAGTGACGGTTTTACCTCCGGAGGGATTATCAATCCGGGAGTGGCTGAAAAAATAAATGGACTAAGTGGTTTTAAACCTGTCACTTTTAATATTTTAGACGAGCTTCAACAAGGTATTACAAAACAAAACTCGCTAAGTTTGAGAGCCTTTGCCAACCTAAAAGCCAAGATCTGGAGAGGTTTAAGTTTCAGCACACAATTTCAGTACGAAACAAGAAGAAACGATAACGAGCAGTATTATGATATTAATTCTTATAAGATGCGTTATGCGATCAATTCTTTAACCGGATATAATCCCACAACAAATGCCTACACCTACGTAGAAGGTTTTTCAACAGGAGGACGATACAGGCAATTGAGCAGTGAGGTAAACAATTATTCTTTTAGAAACCAACTGGATTTCAGTCAGAATCTTGATGGAGGCAAGCATTCTATTACAGCTTTATTAGGTACCGAAATGCGTGAAACTTTCGTCCCCAGAACAGTTGAACAGTTACGATACGGTTATGATCCTGTTACCCTCACTTCTTCAGTAATCAATAGTCTTGCATTGAGCCAGACCGGCGTTCCGAGTTACATTTATGGAAATAACAGAACCTTATCAGCCGGATCAAGAGTGCAGACAGAAATTTTGCATCGTTATTTTTCGGTATTTAGCAGTGTCGGTTATACTATTTTATCAAAATACAATGTGACAGGAAGTTACCGAGTAGACAGAGCCGATCTCTTTGGAGTAGATCCCAGGTACAAAAACCGTCCGTTGTGGTCTGTAGGTTTAGGATGGAATGTGAGCAACGAAAGTTTCATGAAAGAAATCCAATGGGTAAACGGACTTAAACTGAGAGCTACTTATGGCATCAACGGAAATGTAGACCAGACCACAACACCCTACATTACAGCGAGAAGAAGAAATGATAACTTGTACCAATCCGTACAGTATATCGATATTATAGCTCAGCCCAATCCTTTATTACGGTGGGAAAAATCAGAAACGAGGAATTTGGGATTGGATTACAGCCTGTTTCAAAATAAATTAAGAGGAAGCGTAGACGTTTATCGTAAATACAGTACCGATCTATTAGCGACCACAGATCTGGATCCTACGGTTGGCGCACTCACCAGAAGAATTAATGCCGGAGCATTGCTCAACAAAGGCGTTGAATTCAGCATAGGTTCTGATTGGTTGAATAAAGGAGAATTTCGAATAGGTTCTACCCTGGTTGTAGGTTTTAACAATACAACGGTTAGAAAAATAACAAGAGCACAATCCAATGCGTCGGTGTATGTGAGTTCTCCGCTAGACTTCTTTTTGGAAAATGAGACCTACAATAGTTTGTACGCTTATCAGTATGGAGGAACTATCAATGGATATCCTTATGTTTTAGATGAAAATGGAAATCCATCCATTACTTTTGATGCCAATGGAAACCCGGTTTCAACTGCAATAAAAACAGTTACAAATTCTGCCGCCTTGGTCAATATGGGAAGTTTGACACCCACCTATGCAGGTTCTATGTCACAAAGATTTTCATATAAAGGATTCGATTTGAATTTCCTATTTGTGTTCTCAGGAGGAAATGTGATGCGTAAGGAAACTCTTGATATGAGTTCAGATGCAGTCAATCTTTCGGGTATTGCTGATCGGTATACAGATGCCAACCAAAATGGCAATGTACGATTGTTTGTAGATTTTGATGAAAGTGTGAGAAATTATGCAGGAACGATCAGCAGTCAATGGCGAAATTCAACTGCCAATGTGGTAGACGGCGATTACATCAAGCTTAGAAACATTTCATTAAGTTATAATCTGCCGAAATCTTTTACTGATGAAAGTAAAGTTGTGTCGGCTAAATTTACTTTACAGGTCAATAATCTCTGGTACTGGAGTGCCGCAGGAAATCGGATTGATCCGGAAGTATATTCGGTCAACAGCGGTACACGAAATCTGCCATTGCCAAAAACATTCCTATTCGGTTTTAATCTTACACTTTAAAAAAAATGAAATATATAACAATTATATTGCTGTCGCTAATGATGTTAACTGCAGCATCTTGCGAAGATTACACAGATATTACTCCAAAAGGAGCATTGGTCATAGAGACGGCAGACCAGTTTCACGAAATGGTATCACTTCCAAACAGAGGGTATCCCATCAACAATTTTCAATACCTGTCAGACGATCAATGGATGAGAGAAGCCAATGTTATAGGAAAAACGCCCAACATCGATATTCTCAATTTTACCTTTGATGAAAGTGTAGATAGAATTTCACTGATGAAAACTTCCAGCTTTTACAATCAGGCATATTCGTACATCAACCGATGGAATACCATTATTTCATTAGTCGATGACAGCAAAGGAGATGAAGGCACGAAACAACTAGCAAAAGCAGAAGCCAAAATTTACAGAGCGTACGATCACTTTTTGCTGGTCAACACTTATGCAAAAGCCTATGATCCGCAGACTGCTGCTAATGATGGTGGAATTTGTATTATGGATAAATTCGATCTGGAAGCTCAGCCATCAAAGTCAACGGTAGCACAAGTTTATGAATTTATACAGAAAGATATAGAAGAGGCGCTACCCTACATTCAGGTAAAACCACTTGATGTATACCATCCGTCATTGGCATTTGCCTATGCATTCAAAGCTAAAGTTCATTTGTTCAAACGTGAAATTGCCGAAGCTCAGGCAGCATCTGAAAAATCGTTAAGCTACAACAATCAGATATTTGATCTTGTAGCTTACAGCACACAAGGCGGACCGAACGTAATTGCTGTTCCTGCGGCCAACAATATTGAAGTATTGAGTTATATGTATATGACGGGCTACAATGAAATGAATTTTGCTCAAAGTAGTATCATCAGTCCTGAACTGCGTACTCTATTTGGGAACAATGATGCGCGTTTTAATTTGTTTTTCAATTCTACAAGTACTACCAATCTCGACCAAGGTTCCAATACAGCCTATTGGGCAACTCAATACACGAAATTTTTCTATCCGACTGTCGGAATGAAAACCACTGAGGTTTATCTGATGCTTGCCGAATGCTATGCCAGACAAAACAGGTTCAATGACGCTGTAGCTATTTTAAATACTTTACGAGCAAAAAGAATCTTATCAGGTAATGTAAATTTCACAGTTCCGTCCACCAGAACCGCAATGATGCAATTAGTCATTAACGAACGCAGAAAAGAATTGCTTCTTGGTTTTAATCGATTTTTTGACCTTAAAAGACTGAATAATGAAGCCGATTATGCAAAAACGATTACACGATTATTTCCATTGGTGAACCAAACCGTTCCTCAAAAAACGTACACATTACAGCCTGATTCAAGATTGTACATTATCCCTTTTCCGCTGTCTGCACTGACAAAAAATCCAAAGCTAACCCTTAATACAAACGAAACAGTTCCATTTTAATTGTAATGAAGAAATTACTGACAGTAATAATCATGTTGTTTATCAGTCAACATGGTTTTGCTCAAACCCAGCCAGAAAAAAAAGCAGATAGCACCACTACGCCACACAAAGGTTTACAGCCCTATGATAAAATCATTAAAAAAAGTGCTGTAAGTAAATCAGGTTTATTTACAGTGGATGAGGTGGATAATAAATATTATTTTCAGATTCCGGACAGTTTACTGAACAGATATATGATCGTGGTTACCCGATATCTTTCAACTCCTGAAGGAATGGGAATTTTTGGTGGCGAAAAAGCCAATGAGCAGACAATCTATTTTGAAAAAGGAGGTAATAACACCGTTTATTTAAGATCGTTGCAGTACAAGCAAGATGTCCGAGATCCGGAGTCCATGTTAGCAAAAGCATTAGCAGGCAGTAATGAAAATCCGATCGTAACAGCTTTTCCTATCAAAACAATAAACCCTTTGACAGGAGACATTGTCATTGAAGTTACAGATGCCTTCAAAAAAGACAATACGATGTTCTCGCTCGAGAACAAGCAGAAGACGGAAAGAAAACTAACATCTCTTGCTGACGATAAATCTTTTATCGAAAATATTGAACCGTATCCGATCAACATCGAAATTAAAACCACAAAAACATACACTAATTCCAACGCAAGCAGCGGAAGCATCACTTTACGACTGAATACATCGATTGTTCTGCTTCCAAAAACACCAATGCGCAAACGTTTTTCCGATGAAAGAGTGGGATTTTTTGCCAATAAATACATTTTGTTTGATGATGAGCAGCAGCGTGCCCAGACAAAGTACATAATTCAGCGTTATCGTTTGGAACCAAACGATAAAGACATAAAGAAATATCTAAGCGGTCAGTTGGTCGAGCCTAAAAAACAGATCGTCTACTACATCGATCCTGCCACTCCAAAAAAGTGGAGACCCTATTTAATTGCCGGCATCAATGACTGGGAGAAAGCCTTTGAGGCTGCGGGTTTTAAAAATGCCATTGTAGGTAAAGAATGGCCTGAAGATGATAAATCGATGAGCCTGGAAGATGCAAGATATTCTGTGGTCCGATATTATGCATCAGAAACGCCTAATTCTTACGGACCTCGGGTAAGCGATCCCAGAAGCGGCGAAATTATAGAAAGTCATGTAGGATGGTATCATAATGTGATGAAATTAGTTCAAAAATGGTATATGATCCAGGTTGGACCTTTAGATCCAAAAGCCAGAAAAATGCATTTGGATGATGAGGTAATGGGACAGCTGATCCGTTTTGTTTCTTCTCATGAAATTGGCCATACCATTGGTTTGCGTCACAATATGGGAGCCAGCAGCGCTACTCCGGTTGAAAAACTCAGGGATAAAAAATGGGTCGAGGCCAATGGCCACACCGTTTCTATTATGGATTATGCCCGACTTAACTATGTGGCACAGCCGGAAGATCATATCAGTCCGGAAGGAATTTATCCACGTATTGGAATCTATGACCAATGGGCTGTAAATTGGGGTTATCGTTATTTCCCAAAAGCGAATAATGAGTTTGAGGAAGAAGATATCCTCAGTAAAATGACTACTGATAGTTTAACCGCCAATCCTAAACTATGGTTTGGAGGCGAAGGAAAAGACGAAGATCCGCGGAGCCAGAGAGAAGATTTGGGCGATGATGCCGTATTGGCAAGTGATTACGGAATTAAGAATTTAAAACGTGTCGTTCCCAACCTGATTCATTGGACGTATGAACCCCATGATGCGTATGATAATTTATCTCAAATGCATAAAGCGGTAGTAAAACAGTATGGTTTGTATCTATATCACGTGCTGAAATACATTGGGAGCAACTACATCACCAAAAGAACGGCAGATGAAAAAGGTTCGGTCTACCAACCTGTTCCCAAAGTAAAGGTAAAAGCTGCGATAGACTATATCGGCAGACAATTGTTCACCGCCCCACTTTGGATGTATCCGCAAGAAATTGGCGAGTTAATTCCTTTGAAAACGGAAGAAGAAATTTCAGATCAGCAAAATCAGATGTTAAATATACTTTTGAGTTCTGGGATGCTCTATAATATCAGTCTGAAAGCCATGCAGTTTGAAGGAGCTTACACGGTTACGGAATTTTTAAATGATGTACAAAAAACAGTTTGGGTAGACTTTAGTGGAAACGAAAAACTCGATTTTTACAGAAGAGGTTTACAGCGTAGTTACATTGAAAAATTAAGCAGACTTCTTTTACCTAAAGATGTACAAGAAGGTAAAGCATTAACCACCGCACAACGCAGTGATGTTGCATTATACGGAAAACAACATATTGTAAAATTAAGAATTGCAATCACAAAGCTAATGGAGGGAACAACAGGAATCAACAAAGAACATTTTGAAAATTCACTGCTTGAAATCGATCGAATAACATACAAACTGAATAAAAATAATTAAAGATTAATGAATCTCAGGCACTCTATTTTTTTATAATTAAAATAAAATCTCAGTTAATTAATGGACAATATCATACAAAAATATAATATCAACATTGAAAACAGCTTTAGGTTTCTTGAGAAAAAGGAACTGGAGGAATTTATGGATTTCAATGCTGATGCGCACAGTCATAATTTTTATATACTCAGCTTTTTGTACGACGGGACAATCGATCATTATTCTGACTTCGATCACAAATCGGTCTCCGCTCCGGCAATTTTGATGCTTGATATTGATCAAGTGCATACGCATCCTGAGATCGGTTCCTGCAAAATGATATCAATTGCATTTTCAACAGATTTTATCTCGAGTGAAACGGATTATTTTTTGGAAAAAGTGACTTACCTGTTTTCCAGATCATTCCTCCCAATTTCTACTACACAACTTAAAGAATTGGATGAAATCATAAAGATGGAGTCAAAAGAAATTAAGAAAGAATTTCCTAATGAGGAACTTATCAAAGCTTTATTAAATGTTTTGATCATTCGATGCTTAGCGATCTCAGATAGTAATGTATCAGCAAATGACGATGATTATGGAATTTATCGTGATTTCAAAAAATTGCTTAATAGTAATTACCACAAGCAACATCAGGTCAACTTCTATGCGAACGAACTCAATGTTACAACAGCAACGCTTAATCAGATTATTAAAAAATCCACATTTAAAACGTCTAAACAACTTATTGATCAGCATCTGTTGCTTGAAGCTAAAAGACTTTTGTATTGGTCAAAAATCTCGGTAAAAGAAATTGCTTATGCACTTGGTTTTGAAACGGATAGTTATTTTAATCATTTCTTTAAAAAACATACCGGCAAAACTCCGAAAGGATTTCAAAGAAAACAATCTGTTGAATAACAGAAAACTGCTGAACAAGTTATTTTGTTCAGCAGTTTCATTTTTTCAATATTTACTTTTTAGGTAAAAATTCCATTGTATTGTAGCGATCATAGACCATGCCCAATGCTAAATCGTCTGCTACATCTTTGCCATGAATAATTTCAATAGCCTGAAGAGCAACGTCTATTCCTGAAGTGACACCTGCACCTGTCAAAAATTTACCATCGACCACAAAACGTGTTGTTTCCTGAACTTTAATTTTAGGATGCGACCTCAACTCATCGAGTGACCAATGGTGAGTGGTAGCTGAGCGACCATCCAAAAGGCCGGTATTTGCCAAAATCAATCCCCCGGTGCAGACAGACATTGTCATAATTGTCTTTTCATTCTGTTTTACAATCCAGTTCATCATTTTCTGGTCTTCTGAAACCTTGTGTACAATCTCCGGTGAAGTTCCCGGAATAATCAAAATATCTGCTTGTGGAGCGTCGTTTATACTGTATTTAGATAGCATATTAAAGGTACCGCCATCCATCAGCGTACTCTTATCTGCCGAGGCCGAGACTGTATAAATATTGTAATTGCCATTCCAGTTATTGGCTTTAATAAAGACATCCATTGGTCCGCCCGTATCTACGATCTCGACACCGTCGTAAACCAATACCGCGATGTTGGTCTTTCGGTCTTTTGGGAAATTAAAATTTTCTTTTGATTTGTTTTGTGCTTTCACATTGAGTGATAATAGAAAAAATAGTGAAAACAGTGAAATTTGCATGAGCCTCATCTGATTTTTTTAAAGGTTAAAATTAAATTTTAGGCGAGATAGATTATGCCGGCTAAGCTATCTTTTCGCCATTGCAAATTTAATTCTGCAATCCTTTTCAAAAATTACACTTTTGATTCTTTTAATTATACTTTTTGATTCTGGTGTATATAAATAATTATCTTCTGATTTGTTCGAAACCAAAGAAGATGTGGATGCCATCATGGAAAAATCTGAGATCGGTAATGTTGGAAATCTGGCATTTTTGAAGATCTAAAAATAGTCCCTATTCGTTCGCCAAATAAGCTTCGAAAATAACCAGAGGTATTTAGAGTACAAGCCATTTAAGCTACATTCCATTTCGAAAGTTTCGAGATGGAATTTTTTCTTAGCTTGTACCTTACGGATTTCCCCTTAAGTTATACATGCATTCTAGTAAAACGGGAGTCTTGTCTCTTGTTGAAAAATTGCGAATGCACTTCATGTTGAGAATTTTCTCAGCAGAAATAGCTTCAAAGGGAGAATGGGAAAATTCTTTTTCGATCTAACAAAATGTACAAATTACCTCACTTTAGATTTCTATTTTAATATATAAAGAAATTATAAATGGTTTTAGTCCATAGTTAATACAAAGTTTTAACTGTATTTCAAATTTCTACGACCAGGACGATTCTGAAGACTTAGTTTGTTATAGTATTAAAGTTGCCTCTAAACTACTCTCAGCTTTTAATACATTTCCAACAGGGCACATTTCTTTGGCTTTCAATGCAAGATTTCGAAATTCTTCTTCCGTGATACCAGCGATTTTTGCTTGTAGTGATAAGTTGGAATTCGTGATCACATTGTTGCTGATGATTAGTGAAACACTCGTTTCAAGTTGGTCGGCAGAAAATCCGTTTTCTCCCAAAATATAACTCAACGTCATTGTAAAACACGATGCGTGAGCAGCAGCCAGCAACTCCTCCGGGTTGGTAAAAGTGCCATCATTTTCCACATAAGATGGTCTGAATGCTGAGTTGCCCAATTTTGAGTTTTCGGTTGCGAATTGTCCGTTTCCTTGTTTAAAACTTCCTTGCCAAACGGCTTTGATAGTTGATTGCATATTTTTATTAAATTGTTAAGAATTTTAAAAATTGACTTAAATAGTTTTTTTTATTTTATTAGCGAATTGCTTGTTCTTTAATATCAGTTCGGTCGAAATGAGCACGCTTTTCAATAATTTTACCATCTTCAATAGTCAGCCACATCATGAGCGAAAAACGAATATCATTTCCTTTTGGCTCAAGTCCCATGATTGCATTTTTATTATGCTTTCCTTCGTGCAACATGTAGACTGCTACTTTGTTGCCTTCTGCAATAAGATCTAAAATTCGGAAAGAAAACTCCCCAAAAGCATCAAAATTTTTCTTCTCTGATGCTACAAATCCTTCAGCTCCTTGGATTGGATGATCGACCTGAACGTAGAAAGTAAAATCCTTATGCAAATATTTACTTGCAGCGTCGTAATCTTCGTTATTTACAGCAGCATAAAAGTCACGTGCCAATTGCTTGTTTTGTTCTATAAAATTTTCCACTACAAAATTATTTTTTCTCCATCTTCGGGAATGATTATACTATTGCTGATTGATTTTTGATCAACAAATTCTTTGAGTTCTTTTCTTGATAGTGTGTTATGGTAAACACCTTCCATATGTATTACCACAATTTTTGATTTTGGTGCAGCCTGGTGAGTGCGATAGATATCTTCTTTATTCATAATCAACTGATCACCAATAATGAATCGATTATCACCACCGTTTACGATAATTACTTCCGGTTTATATGCATTTATTGTTTTATCAACTTCCCCGTACCAAACGGTGTCTGCTGCAATATAAAGTGTTTCTTCAGTTGGATGTTGTAAAACCATTCCACACACTTGCCCGGCAAGCTTAAGAATGAACCCTTTGCCGTGTTGAGCTTTAGTTCTGCTCAATTTGACACCTTCAAAGTTTGAATCTTCACCTAGAATCTCAAGATTGGTAAATCCTAATTTACTGATTGCTTTTTTGTCGTTTTCATCCTGAACAAAAATTTTAATATTCTTTGGCAATGCATTTTCTGCAGCTTTATCCCAATGATCAAAATGAAGATGTGTTAGAAAAACAAAATCAATATCTTTTATGATTTCTTCAACAGAAATAGGAAGGTCGTAAAGCGGGTTTCTTTTCCAATTCCAGTCCTTCGCGGGTATTGGTCCGGAAGCTAATTCACCCTTATTAGAAAACATAGGATCAACCAACATTTTTTTTCCAGCATAATCGATAACCATCGTAGCGTTTCTTATCAATTGTATGTTCATAATGTTGTAATTTTATTATGATGCAAATTTACGCCATGGCAAAATTTCATATTCTACCAATTGTTAGTGATTAAGTACCAATTTGATAACTAACCTGAGATTCCTTATATTTTATGAAGAAAAAGGGCACATTTCATTTGTCAATAATAATTTTTTCAAGATCAGACCAAGCACCACCATTGAAAACATTTTTAAATCCTTTTTCCTTTAAAATATTCTCCGCTTTCACACTTCTTAAACCATGAGAACAAGTGGTGATATAGGTTCTATTGGAGTCAAGCTCATTATATCTTTCGCGAATAGTTCCTAATGAGATATTTGTAGAACCTTCAATATGTCCCATGTCATACTCCTTTTTGGTTCTCACATCTAATATTATGGCTCCATTTTGTATTTTTTCGGCAAGACCGTCGTCTAGTTTTGCAAATCTATAGGTACGGTAAGAAATGTAAGTGAAGAGAATTACACCTACGATAATATAAATCGTTTTCATAATTTACTTAAAATTTTGTGGTCAATATAAAACGTTCCGAATGGTATAAAGCAAGATAAAATAACTTTCCAAGTAGTGGTTTTAAATTTCCAATTCTGTTCCACACCAACGCTTATTGTATTAAAGAGAAACAGTAAAAATATCGAGCCGTGAATAGGTCCTAATGCCTTGCTTAAACTGGGATTGTCAAAATAATATTTCATCGGTACCGCAACGAATACGAGTACCAGTAATGAAACACCTTCCAGAAAACCAATAATGCGTAGTCTTCCGATTTTTGTCTTTAATAAATTGATCATTTTATCTAAAATAAGGTCTGTTTGCGAAGGGTGAAAAAGGCCAAGGAATGGCGATGAAAATGATGATAAGTGAAACCGAAAACCAAAACAAGATTGTTTTGAATTTTTCTCTATCCGTTGTTCTTCTCTTTGATAATGCAGAACCAACAGTAATCATTACAATTGCAGTGAGCATTAAAATAATATGCAGTAAGCCAAAAAATGCAAGGTCTAAATTGGTAATGGCTTCATCAAAATTGTTCCAAAAATATTTGATGATAGGACTTTGCGTATAAATTACAATCGCAAAGATAAGCTGAATGTGAGCAATAGTTGCAGTCCAATGCCGAACGTAATTATCAGTTTTGGAAAATGGTGCATTGGAAAAATATCCTTTGTAAGCCCGATAAATGGAGTAAACTAAGCTTGCTAAAACAAGCCAACGTATGGTGGAGTGGTAAAATGTCAGTGTTTCGAACATCGCAATTTTTTATTTAACGATGCAAAGATATTTAAAACATACTAATTAGTATGTTTTTACTTGATATTATTTTATTTTAAATTATTAAGATAGATTTTTAACTCATTTAAGTAAGAATGATAGCAGTCAATACTGTTATAAACTTTGCCGAAATTTCTAATACCCCAATATCCGGACATAATAAAATAGGCGACTTGGATCGGATTGATGTCTTCTCGTACGGTTCCATTTTCTTGCGCTGTCGAGATACTATTTTGGAGTGCTTGCTGCCATTCTAAAGTAAGTTCAGCAAGTGCTTTCCCAAATTCTACATTCCAAGGAGTCATTTCTTGGGTCAAATTTCCGGCCGGACATCCAAATTCCAGTTTTAAAAATGGATTTTCAAGTAGCAATGCTTTCGTCATATCGTAAATTTCCAAGATCGGGTCTTCAGCATCTTGAAGTGGTTTCACAAAATCATTCTGCATCGTTGGTTTTAAAATTTCATTGATTATTGCCAGACCCATTTCATCTTTTGTTTTAAAGTGATAATAAAATGCACCTTTCGTGACATTGGTCGTCGCAATAATTTCATCAATACTTGTGGTCTGATACCCTTTTGTGTAAATGATTTCAAATGCTTTTTCAAGAATAATATGGCGTGTTGTGGATGCTTTTGACATAAAAATACTAATTGGTATGAAAAGCAAAGTAAGTTAATTTAACCAGAGCGTGCAAGTTGTAGAAGTAACTGGTAGGTGTGTGAAATTAAATTTTTAGTTTCGATGGATCATTCAAGATTCCACTGAGGAACATCAATACTATTAAAAATGAATAAGATAATTTAAATTTAGGTCAAACAAAATTTGCAATAAAAAAAGACGGTATAGTTTTTAAAACTAACCGTCCTTTTTTTTCATCGTTTTTTGGGAACTATTGTCCCCAAAATTCGTCTTCAGCAACTTGGTTTTCTGAAAACAACCAAACCTGAACAATTTTCTCATTGACAACTTCAAACAAGTCAACGCCATTCATATCAACTTTTCTGTCGCCAATCGTACCAGTAAAATGTACTGGAAATGAAACTAAATCGCCGTTAGCCATCAAAGCTCCGGTAGGATTTATAACCAATGTGCCTTGTGTTTCGCCCATCATATCACCGAGCATTTTGCCAATCTCTTCAAGGCCTTTTTTAGTACCAGCAAATTTATGGTTTCCTGGTTGGTGCCATTTCGCGTCTGGACTGAAATGTGAAAATGCGGTAGGGATATCTCCCTGGGAAAGTGCTAGCGAATAAGCTGTTACTACTTCTATTGCTGTCATAATATCTGGTTTTAAAATACAATTACTAATCTACACATTTTAATTTCCAAAAAAATCATCATCTAGAGACTGGTCATCTGAGAATGTCCAAACGTGAACAATCTTTCCATCTTTGACTTGAAATAAGTCCATTCCGCCCAAATCCATCACTTTTGTTTCTTTTTTGGCCGTAAACCAAACCGGAACGGATATCAAATCTCCGCTTTGCAGCATTGGTCCTGCTGGTTTCACAACCATATTTCCTGATGTGTCATTCATAATGCTTTCAAGCATTTGAAAAATCTCGCCCAGGTTATTTTTTAAACCGGAAAATTTATTGTCTCCTGGCTGATACCATTTCGTTTCAGGTGTGAAATTTGAAAATGCCTTTTCTAAATCACCTATTGCCAATGCATCAAAATATGCTGCTACAACTTGTTTTGCTTCCATACAATTTAATTTATTTAATAAAAAAATCTTTATTATCGCTTGCCCACTGTGATAACGAAGTCATTTCAACAGGAAGCTTTTCCAAAATACCGTTCATTTCAGGGTTGAATTTTGAAGGGAACTCTTTTGAATTCTGAAGGTTTTCATAATAAGCAGCAACACTTGACGCTCCTGCTTCTCCAACCATTGGTTTCATTATTTCACCAAACTCTTGTGGCTTCTGCGGATAATAACTAATAGTTTCTCCTACCCCGTCAGAAAACTCTGAAGCTAATTCATTACCTTTTAAGTTTTGTAAACCGCTGATTTTGAAATTATCGGCTTTTAAACTCTCATTGTAGATAGCTTCAACTACAAATGCACTTACATCTCTCGAAGCAATCCATCCGATTGGCATTGCCTCCGGTGTAGGATAAGCCAGTTTTTTCTCGTTGCTGATAAAAGGTGCGCAGAACGGACCCATCATATTTTCCATATAGATAGTTGGTTCGATGATCACATAATCTACTCCACTATTTTTTAAATATTCCTGAACATCCAATTTAACATCATCGACAGGCGACCCAACTTTCTGAGACTCCAACCAGCCGCTTGTATTCCAAACTATTTTTTTTACGCCATTTGTTTTTGCCGCATCAATCACATTTTTTGCATATTGCAGACCATCAAAAGGATTGGGTAACGAAACAGGAATTAAAAACGCGATGGCATCTACACCTTTTGTAATTTCATTTATTTTTTCAACATCGCTTAAATTTGCCACAACCGGTGTTGCACCTGCTTTGGCTAGTTTTTCAAAACTTTTTTCAGAGCTTGTTGCAGCAATTACCTCTGCACCTTTTTTCTTTGCTTCTTCAATTACATTAAACTGTTGTGAGCCTGTAGCTCCAAATACTAAAATATTCATATTCAGATTGTTTTATAACATTAATACTTTTACAAAGCTATGCACACACCCACCTTTAAACAAGTACCCACCTAAAAGTAAACCACTTACCAAAAGGTTAAAATTATTGAATATCAGTATGAAAAATTTTAATAAATCTTTCAAATACTGTCTTGACAATTCTATAAACTCTGATTTTGATTACATTTTTAACCTTTTTATTCAAAATCGACAGGATTATTAGACTTCAGTTTAGAAGGGATTTGTGACTAATATCACAGATATATCAAACAAAGTAATTTTATATTTGCGAAAAATGTAAAATACTTTAATAGATTATACAAACAAAAGCTACTATTAAAGTAAATTTTTTTTTGAATAGATGGGGTTGTTATTTAACGTCATTAAAATACACTTTCCACAACGACCACTAAAATCACATTAATTCACACTTGTTATAAATTACCGTATTATCTATGAAAAATAAAGAACATGTTAGAAAAATGCTTGAATATGTTGGGAACGATTTTTTTGAGGAACTGGAAGAGTATTCGATACATTCCAACATAGCAGCACGACAAGAAATCATCGCTGAAGGAGAAAAAATCGCCTATATCCCTATCTTATTAAAAGGTTCGGTTAAAGTTTACTCGCTGTATGATGACAGAGAACTTTTATATTATTATATCAAGCCTTTTGAAACATGCACAATGACCTTCTCATCTATTTTCACAGATGCGAAGAGTCGTATATACGCTTGCGCCGAACAGTCTTCAGAAGTACTATTGCTGCCAACTGCTAAAGTCCTGCAATGGCTTTCAGATTACCCTGCTCTTAATCAATTTTTCTTCAAAGAATATGATAAACGATACTCTGATATTATGAGAATGGTCACTCAGGCAGTTTTTCATAAGTTGGACAAACGGATTATCGATTTACTTGATACAAAAATTGAGGAAAACGGTGGTGATCCGGTGAAGATATCACATAAGGAAATTGCAAATATTCTTGGCACTGCCAGAGAAGTTGTCAGTAGAATATTGAAAAAGTTTGAGAATGAAGGTGTCATAACCCAATCAAATCAATGCATTGGATTTGTAAAAGAAAAATAAATAGAAATTATCTATATCGTGAATATTGATATAAAAAGAGCGCAGTGACAAATATCACCGCGTTTTTTTTTTGACTAGAAGTAAGTTTGCCACCTAGAAATAATTTTAAAGATATGACAAAAACACTGATATTGGTGTCGATGATCTCTTCGCTCCTGTGTTACTCTCAGGAAGATTTGCTGAAAGATATCGATACAATCTCAACAACAGAAACTTCCCATCCTCCGGCATTTAAGGCATTGCAAATTGTCACTGGCCAGTCAACCAAGCTTACTGCAAAAAATGAATGGTATGTAGTTATCGCACACCGCTTTGGAGATGTGAGTACCGGATTCAAAAACTTTTTTGGTTTGGATGATGCTTCCACAAAACTCGGCGTTATTTATGGATTGACCGATGCGGTCTCGTTAAGTTTATCCCGAGAAACCAACATGAAAACTTTTGAGTTTGGAGCAAAATACAAACTGCTAAAACAAAATGACAATGTACCGGTAGATCTTGTCGGATACAATGTTATGGCACTAAATACGGATCTGGATACTGAGACTTATCCCTATTTAAAGTTTGGCAACAGGCTTTCTTATCTAACGCAAGCACTTATATCCAGGAGATTCAATGAGAATTTTTCCTTACAACTGACGCCGTCTTATGTCCATAAAAATCTGTACGATCCATCAATAGAAAACCAAAATCAATTCTTAACAGGATTAGGCGGACGGTACAAAATTTCAAAAAGGGTATCCATCAACGCAGAGTATTTCGTGAATTTTGACAGTCACAGTTTCTATAAAAACCCTTTGTCTCTGGGTATGGATATAGAAACAGGCGGACATGTTTTTCAGCTGTTATTCAGTAATTCTCAACTGAATTCGGATATTGGTTATCTGACTAATGCAACTGGAAAGTGGGAAAAAGGACAGATTTTCTTTGGTTTTAACCTTTATAGAGTATTTTAAAATGAGAAAAACTATTTATTTAACAGGATTCCTTCTTTTTGCTATAGCTTGTGAAAGCAATACATACGAGGAAATCTCAGACAATACACCAATTGCAGATTTGGTAAGATATGAAACTAACGTGAAGCCCATTATTGAAAACAGCTGCATAAGCTGCCACTCTTCTTCCAGTTTTAAACCATTAAGTAATTATAACGAAGTAAAAGATAATATTGACATTATTATCAACAGGATTCAAAGGCCCAACGGCGATCCATTAAGAATGCCACAGGGTGGCTCAATGTCATCGAATCAGATTAATCTTATCGTCAAGTGGAAAAATGACGGTCTAATTGAAAAATAAATGATATGAAAAATCTAACTCTAATCATGATCTTCTTCTTGTGCAGCAATCAGATCATAGCTCAAAAATACAGTTCTAAAATTGGCAAAGTAAGTTTTGAAGCGTCGTTGCCTATGGTCGAAGACGTTTTTGCACAAGATAGCAACAATACAGTGATCCTAAATGCTGACACCGGAGATTTAGCCTCACTGTCATTAGTGAAAAACTTTAAATTCAAAGTAAAATTGATGGAAGAACATTTCAATGAAAACTATGCAGAAACAACAAAATATCCGAAAACAACCTTCAAAGGTAAGATCTTGAATTTTGATAAAACAAAACTAAGTGAAAACCCACAAAAATTTACCCTTCAAGGCGTATTGAATTTTCACGGTGTCGATAGAAATATTTCTTCAACAGCAATGATCTCATCTCAGGACGGAAAGATATATATGAAGGGTGCTTTTATTGCCAAAACAGGAGATTTCAAAGTCACTATACCTAAAATGGTTATGAAAAAGGTGGCTGAAAATGTGAATGTAGAATACAATTATATACTTATCAAATAATGAGAAAATTAATTTTGTTTGTATTGTTCACTTGTAGTTTTTCTTTCATATCTGCCCAGGAAAGAGGAAAATCAGTATTTGATGTTGCAAGAAGCGGGACGGTTTCAGAAATAAAAGAATTAATGATACAAAATCCTGATATCATCAACCAAATCAATGAAAACGGATTTTCTCCTTTGATTTTAGCTTGTTACAGAGGGAACACAGAGGTCGCGAACTTTTTGATAGATAATGTGAAAGACCTCAATTACAAAAGCCAGGAAGGAACTGCTTTAGCCGGACTTTCTATCCGCTACAACAAAGCTCTGGTAGAACATCTGCTGAATAAAAATGCAGACCCAAATATTTCTGATAGTACCTGTACAACGCCTTTATTTTGGGCAGTAAAATCGGGAAATAAGGAATTGGTCGAACTGCTGCTAAAATACAAAGCAGATAAAAAACTCAAAGATTCAATGGGACTATCCCCTTTCGAATATGCATTAAAAACGGATAACAAAGAAATTATTAACCTTTTAAAAAATTAGTTTATGAAAAAAATATTACTAACTGCAAGCTTAGCTTTAGCAACAATTGCTCAGGCACAATTCAGTTCAGGCATCGTCAATTTAGGAACAACGGGAATGACCGTAAAATTAGACACCACACCTTCCTTAGTCACACTTACACTTACAGGTGCCGACAATTCTTACTTAGGAATTGGCTTCGGAAATGCTGGTATGGCATCCGGCTCAGACGGTTTTATCTATAACTCGACTGCCAACAGAGATTATTCCTTCAACGGAATTGGTGCCTTTCCGTCTGCAGACTCTTCACAAGATTGGACTGAGGTAAGCAATACCACGTCTTCCGGCATAAGAACTGTGATTGCAACAAGGTCTTTGTCTGGAGGAACAGGTGATATAATGATCACAAATACTGCTGGAGTAAAAAATATTTTCTTTGCCAGAGGTGGCTCTACAACAATCTCGCAACATAGTGGTACCAATAGAGGATACGCATCCCTAAATATGACAGCTACATTAGGAACACAAGATATTGATTTAGAAAGTGCCAAAATTATTTTTTATCCAAATCCTGCAAAAGATATAGTTACTTTCAAAAATCCTGAAAAAATACAGTCTGTTGAAATTTATGAATCGACAGGAAGAAAGTTAAAATCTATTAAATTAAAAGGGAATAGAATAAATATCTCAGAATTAAAAAATGGTGTTTATTATATAGAAATAAACTTAAATAACAAAACTCAGTTTATAGAAAAGCTAATAAAAAATTAGGCTATATTTACGATCTAAAATACCATCAGGCTTTAACTAATTTTTCAGTTAAAGCCTGATTTGGCTATAGACAGTCATTGATTGTTTCAAAGTTGATCACATGCTGGTATCTGTACCAAGCATTCAAGAATCTGGTGCTTTTCAGAAGCATTGATTCAAAGCTGAACATTCTTTTGGATATTATTTCATTAAAGAAAAAATATTAAGAACTGCAAAAATGACCCGAACTTTCACTAAAGATATCAATGTCAGAATCATGACAACTGGTTATAAGTTTGAAGGTGGCCTTCAGGACGAAATTAATTTCGCAATGACCTTATTTATTAGAATCTTTAAACATAATTACAGATTTTTTGATTGATTTCTATCTATCAAATTATTGTTTAAATGTCGTTTAACACCTTCAAAATGTTATCTATATCAGCTAATAAATGGTTTGAATAGAGTCCTGTCAAGTCACTTAATGAGACAACTATATATTAGTTGTCTCTTTTTTTATAGACATAATAAATTATTTATCAAACTGTTACAGCCTGATATTGTATGGTTTGAATTTTTTCACTTGAAATCTCAGATATGTCTAAAATATACAGACTAAAAGTGCTACTTCAGAGATTTCATCGACATTGAGGCTTGGTTTGAAATCCCATTAAGGTTCTAATATTTTTTCTCCTTTGGTTTATTATAACTTTTTGATACTAAATATAGTAATTCTAGTATAATTTTAGCTTCCTTTTCATTTACCTGAACTCCGTTCTTGGCCAGAATAATAATTGCTTGTTCTACTGAAACATTCCTATCAATGAAATTCATTTTTCTTATTGTTTTTTCGATGAGTTTTTGCTGATAATATTTTTGAAAATGCTGGATTTAAATCTAAAGAAAGATTTCCTGTTTTATAATCAATATCAATCGGAGGAAAAAGATTCACAAGATATTTTTTATCCTGGATATCAAACTCGGAAAATTTTTGAAAAACTTCAACTAATACTTTATCCTCTATTTTATTCTTTCTATCAATCGCACTTAATTTAAGAACAATATTACGTTCTTCCTTTCTAAGATTTTTAGTATTGATTTGATTTTCTTTTTTTAATTCATTATAGTCATCAATCTTCAAGATTCCAGCTATAAATAATTTCCTCCCTCGAGAAAGAGTCAATGACTCTTCTTTTATTTTTCTCTCTATTAATTTTTGAGACTATAAATAACTTGCTTTCTGAGTTTTTATATTCTGATCTTCTAAAACATTCTTAAATAATTCAATTGAACTATTTGATAGGACTAATTCTTGAAGCCTATTTTGATAGCAATCATTAAGAAAAATAACATTGATCCTTATCCCGCAGCCATGATGACAAAAATAATAGGGATATTGTTTTGATCTGCCTTTTACAAAACATCCAGTCAGTTTTTGATTACAAATAGGACATATAAAGAATCCTCTCAGAAAAAATACACCTCTTAAGTCTTCTTTTCTACCTGTAGTTTTTATTTTTGTACTAATTAGAGATTGAACCTGATAAAATAGTGATTCCGATATCAGGGGTTCGTGTAAATCCTTTATCATTTGCTCTTCATTAGAATTAAGTTTGATTAGACTACTTTGTAATTTAGACGGGAGAAATTTGACATTTTATTACATATAGTTAAATTTTAAATGTATTTACAGGTAATAAATACATGATTGCAAAGAAAAAATGAACGATCTTAGTCTATAAAACTAACCTATAAACTCAAACCTTTTATTTATGGAAATCAACAAACTTTTCATTTTCTCAAAAGACACTGATGCTTTTAGTTCCCAAAGAGGTTATAATTATCAGACCTTAAAAACATTGGAAGTCTGGATTTCTAATTACATTAACAATATCAAGGAAGATATCTATTGTGAATATGAAGAAGATATTTTTCAAAAAGATACTGTAAATAAGGACGTAAAATTTAGGCAGATTAAACTGTATTCCAAAAAATTTTCGTTCAGTACAGAAGAAATAAAGAAATGCCTTGCGCATTTTTTTATGCTCCATGTAAAATCTGATTATAGTGACTTTACCAAGGAATTCATTTTTGAGACCAACAGCGGCATTGCTCAAAAGCGTCAAGAAAATGATGCTGAGATGTTGAAAGAATGGTTTGAATATCAGGATAGTTTAGATGAAGAAAAGCTAATTAATTATGCCAATAAAGTCAAGCAAATCATAAGTGAATATGTTAATGAATATACTGGTAATGAAAAAAACAAAACAGAAATTGAAGAGGCCAAATCCATATTTAATGGTTTGGATGACAATTTCTGGAATAGCTTTGTAAAAATGATCCAATGGAAATTCTTAAGTATCAGTCCAGAACAAGAGTTTTCGGATACGAGAGAGAGAATAATAAATCTTATACAAAAGATGCCATTCAAATTTGACGACGATGAACCAAGTCAGATTCTGGGTGTTTTGCTGGATAATGTATTTTCTAAAGTCAATGAACCCGATGGAGAAAAGAGGAAGCTAACAAATGATGAGCTTGAGAAGCTTATGCTTGATATTGGCAGTGAAGAAGATAAGTGGTACGCTTCAAGACTAGAATATTATAAGCATATAGGAGAAATTAATGTTTTTCGTTTAGGTGAATTTTATGAGATACTTGACCTAGTTAACTATTGTCGCAGAAAAAAATACCTACATCAACATAAAGACATTTGGAATCCATTCCTAATTTTCTACGCACGAAACCACAGGCTTCATCAATTATTCCGGAGAAAGGCAATTTACGAGATTGTCTTTCTTAATAATGAATTTTATGAGGTCGATTATGAAAATTTAGGTAATAGAGTACGTCCAGACGGAAGTTTGATAGGATTTGAAGATGATATACGTTACTTTTTTAGTGATTTTGATTTTTTTAATAATGCCGATGAAATGGAGACTGCGGACATCTTAATGAAGATCATCCTTACCGTTATCGAAAATAAAAATATAGATATCCCCATTGAAGAGCTTAAGAAATGGTATATTAAAAATTACAAAAAAATAAGCCAACACCTTCTTTATGAACAAAATCCAAACGAGAGATGTAAACTTTTAGAGATGAAAGGCACAATCTTAATGGTAATCAATAGACTTAGAGCTAAAAATAGCAGATCATTTTTGCCTTACTATGAAGAAATTATTGATCTTGTAAGACAAGCACCTCTATACAATCTTTCGCAATTTTCGGATAGAATTGATAAATATATAAAAATACAAATTTCAAGTGATCCATCTGATGAACTGGGTATCACTGCTGCTCTAGACGAATTTTCAAATAAATTAGATCCTATTGTGGCAGAACGAGATGGTAAGATCAAAGTAGCACAAAAGCAGGTTAAAAGAGGTGTAGATTATTTAAAAACCAGATTACCTTTTAATATGTTAAAAGCTCTTGAGCAGTTTCACTTGGCGAAGGATAATTATCAGCAAGAAGATACTATGGAAGGTTTTATTCTTGCACTTCTTAATATCGCTCAATTGTATAACTCTATTGGGATGCATTTTGCTGCAAAATATTATGCTTTGGGAGCATTTCGTGTTAGTATGAACAATCAACTTGTCAAACGAGTTGAATCCAGCTTTGGTATTCTTTTTCATTCAGATTTTAAACAAGGATCCTGGCTTAATGCCATGATGATGTACAGTAAATATATGAGTCTCCGATTCGACTCAAATTATGATGTTGAGAAGGCAGAAATGGAAAAAACTACCACAAGAAATTTATGTTTTATGTTGCATGTAATGTTGTCTCATTCTTATCAATTTACTTACTTCATTCAAAGTTATTTTAACTTCTTGAATCATTTAAATGATCAAACCGGTATACAATTCGGAGATGACGTCGTGAAACCCTCTATGGAAATCATCAAAACAAAAATTAAATCTGACGCGGAAAGAAATAGTGCTTTAAAAAATCTTGTCGATGATTTACCATTAAATGATATTGGACAACAAAGAAATATATCTTTTTTTGCATTAGGGAGTAAATGGACCGTAAGCTTTAATAATACGTACCAGATGATTTCTATCGCAGAAGAGTATATCGCCAATATACAGATTGTACTGGCTGAAATTGCATTATCGGGAATCGATTTTCACTTACTTAAGACGGAAATAATAATAACTTTAGAATTAGGGACTTTAGTTACACAACCTCAGCAAATAGCATCAAATGAATTCATTAAATGGAAAGTGACTGTAGTACATTTTGATGACCGCGACTCTGCAAAAATTACACGACATTCAGCAATGAACATGGGAACCTTAATGTTTATGCTTTCAAACATAAGCCTTCTTAAATCCGAAGAGTTTACAGAACTTTATTTAAATTTCTTTAAAAAAGCAAAACTAGACACTAAACAGCAATCAGTAAATCTTTATCAAAGAATCCATCGAGACGTATATACTGAAGAAGATTTTAATACTTTGACAATAGGACACTTCCAGAATGAAACATTTGACATTAATCTTCCAAAAGAAAATGAAATAATGATTTATGATGATTCATTAAGTTCTAAATATGATCATGATTCAGCGATTACAGCAATAACAAACAGATTTGACAATATAAACAAATGCATGTATTTAACTTTAGAAGAGTTAAAGAAAGATCCTTCCTTTCCTGAATTTATTAAAAACTTTAGAAATGAAGGATGGAAAGACTGGCAAATACTAAGTAGTATGTTAAACTTTATGCTAAACAAAAAAATAGACCATTTTGAGCAGGAAAACAGCAACAGTCAGGAGGAGTTTTTTAAGTTCAGGAAAGAAATGCATGAAAAATATTTGAACTTGGATGAAAAAGAGTGTTACCTAAATTTTCCTTTGGAGGTTTTTCAAAGTGAAGAATTTAAGAGTTACTTTGATATATCATATTTATCAATATTAGGACTACATGGGCTTCAATCTAATCTTGAAACTCCAAACTTTAGGGCTATAAGAGAATTTATGGACACACGCTTTAATATGGCCAATGATGATTATCAAGAGAATAATCTTCTTAAAGATATATAAAACATAAACAAAGAAATATACATGGAATTTAAATTATCGAACCAACTTACTATACAAAATAGTTTTAATATTATTTTAGCAAGACTAAACAATTGTTTATCTTTTTCATAAACTCAAAAAAATATATCTTTATCAAAGTCTCATAATACAACTTTTAGTGTTTAACGTTTTAATCGTAAAACACTAAAAGTCGTCTTAGTCTTACTTATTTTTATTAAATATCTCAGATATTGTACCAACATATTTAAGTATCATCGTTTCCGGTAGAAAGTGATCAAAAACTATTTTTGTGAAGAAACCATGTCCAACAAAAATTTCATTTCCGTCAATTTCTAACTTAATACCTTTATTGTCATTTGAAAATATTTCACGTTTGTTATGTACAAATTTTTGGAGATATTTTTGAAGTTCTTTTGGAGTTGACCAAGATGCACGTACACCTAAATCATTAGAAAATTCAATAAAATTATTGTAATTTATTCCTATAAATACTTTAATTCTACCTAATACTATATCCATAATGACATTTTCTGGAAAGGGCTTTAGAAAAATGGGTTCGCAAATTAATATACCTCGACTAGCCATAAGATCCAGAAAAGGAAAAGGATCACAAAGCTGCTCCATTGCAAATTGTCCATATACTCGCGAATCATCCTTATATACACCAATTTGCACGATTGCACCGACGCAGGTGTACGCCCAATCCTGAGACTTAAGTTGCCCCAGTAATCCAAGAAGTTCCATATGGTAAGTATCTATTTGAAAATTATTTTCAACAATATGTATGTCAGTATCTTTATATTTGGGATCTGGACCGCTGTTCTCCTTTACAATCTTAGCAGCTCGTTCTGTTTTACCCTTTTGTGATACCATTCTCTTCATTTGTTTGATAAATTTATCTTCAAACTCCTCCGATAATTTCTTTTCATTAAAATCATCATCCGTAAGTTTTAGGTCATTTATTACATCAAGAGCTTTGAAGTTCATCTCACCAGACTTTATTTCTGTCACTTTTATCCCATCTTTGTCTCTTATTAGACAATCTCCTAATTGTATGTTATTAGTAATGTCAGCAATAAGACAAAATGTATCTGGATCTGCATTAACCTCGTTGGTAAAATCAATTACATGTGAAAAGGCTTTGTCAGACAAATCTTTAGTACCCGTTTCTCCAGTATAGAATCTACGATATAGATAATGTTTACCATTTAACATCTGCCAAGCAATTGTATCAGCGAGATTTCTAAATATACTATCTTGGTATTCAATAGTTTTTGCCTCTAAAACAAGTTCATCAGATAAATTTTTATTACCTTCTCTGCGGGAGGTCTTTAATAAAACTAGATTCTCTCTTGCCCGGATTTGAAGTGCTTTCAGTTCCGTTAAAATTTTCTCTTGACCAGACTTAAAACCAGATAAAATCTTACGATGAATTTCCTTTTGTTGATCGCTTGTTATTTCTTGTTCATTCTCTTCAAATTCAATAGCATACCTAACATCATGATAAATATCCCTAACTTTTTTTTCAAAATCTTTATTTTCTCCGTCGAATTCCATATTTGCTTAATTTTTAATTGACATACAATTTACTGAATATTAAAAGATAAATATATTGGCAATTTAGAATCAGCTCGTAAATCATACTACCTGGATTTAAATCTGTATTAGCAATGTATTTAACTTTAGAACGATCAGGTCATGAAAATTTTTCAGTAAGTAAAAGAACTAATTATTATGACAATTTGCTTTAAATCAATGGTTTATTGTAAAAGATATTTATATTTAATTTTAGCTAAGTCAGCATCATATTTTTGCAATAAAGAGATATCAACAGATTTAATCATCGCTTCTGTACCTGCAAATCTTTTTAAAATAACAGGAGAATCCTTCACTTCAAGCAGCCATCTAGTATTAAATTGACTGTAATCAAATTGTTGAGGATTTAGGAGCCAAGTTTCAAATGAGTTTAAATTGGTGAAAACTTCAAATTCTTTCCTTCCAAAATCTATGTTCAGGTGATATATTAGTAGAATAAAATTGATGTATATAAGATCTGTTAATTGAAGATCTCCAAACTTATAAGCAATCTGCTTATTTTTAAGATCATTAATTACAGCTGTATACTTACAAAAATAATTGCGATCCTCAATATTCAAAATCTTGTAACGTAGTAAAAGACTATAAAAATTCTCTTCAAAATTCTCTGCGAGATAATCATTAAATGCATCTAGTAGGATTTTTGTACAGCTTTCATCAGCAATCAAAGCTAGATAGATTATTTTTCTGTAATCTGTATGTGAATTGTTTTCCGATTGACAATTAAATATAGCTCGTCGGATTAGCATCGTATTTGAAAATTTGTAATCTCGTTTCGAATTTCATCTCGATCATCTAAGCTATAAATATTGAAGTGATTATAAAGAAAAGTAGTATTTAATGACGCTAAAAAATAAGTTATACCGTTTTTTGATTGTTGTTTTGTTTCATCCCTGATATTTTTCAAAATATTATAAGATGTTTTATAATCATTCCTAGAAACTAAGAAATTCCCTAAAGCATAATTTAGATTATTGTAGTCATTATTTCCTTCAGCGACCTTAAGTTTCTTTATTAATTTCTCAAATTCAAAATTTCTGTAATTACATACAATACAATCACAGATTTCTGCCTCATTTCTCAAATCAATATTAGCTTTAGTAGCAATACTATCGTCAGTCCAAAAAACATGTTTGTGCGAAAATCCAATCGTATTGCTATTTTTTCTTTTATCTATTTCTAGTTGATAATCTTTTACCGCTTCGATTTCCGTAATCATAGAATTATTAAGAAATTTAAACGACCACATTAATTTTTCTTTGGCCTCAATAATATGATACTCTCTAATTTCTGCCTTCAATTTTTCAGATAAAAATATATCACTATCCTTAAATTCAATTTCTTGAAGAAGATAATATATTTCGGGATTTAAGGTAAAAAGTTTATAATTATGATAATGCCAAACATATTCATCCAGAATATTAAACGGTTTAATTGAAGCTAAATAATCAGGATTTATAAAACCCAGCTCTTCAAACCTTTTAAGCGAATCATAAATTTTATCTATTATGTGAACTGTTGAATTAGGCATCGCCAGAACTTTAAGAGAATGGTCAAAAAGTTTATCTGTATTTGATTTGTCTTTTAAATCAAATTTTATAAATCTGTCTTTATTTACGATAAACTTACCTATAGATACAATATCTCCAGGATGTGGTCTAATCTCAGCTGTAGCAGTATATTTATCAGTGGCGCAATATAAATATGAGACACCTACCCGATTTATTCTTCCATCACCAGCAAGATGAGGAGGAGGCGCTCCTATATCAGAACCAGAATATGGTTCATAAACGGTCTCAACTTCGACATTTAAACTTTGAAAATCTATTTTTTTATGTGCATACCCTACCCTTGCTCTGAAAAACTCACTTTTTTTCTTAATAATAATTTTACAATTCTCCGCATACTCTGAAAGCATGTTTGTTATATCATTTTCGTATTTAAAATAATTTTCTGTTTTTAATTTTTCCTGTATTTTTAAAATCGAACTATCAAGAATTGATTTCAAAGATTCAAGCAAAGGATTTTGTTGGCCATCCCATTTGATGAATAATATGTTCTTATCCTCTCCTGTTGATTTCTTTTTAACTTCGGAGAATAATTCTTTCCACTCAGGTCTATTGAAGTTTTTTGCAGAGTAATCCTCCCGATAAATTCCTTTGACTTCAATATTGTTGTATTTACAATACTTTAATAATCTATCCTCCTGTTCTGGCAGGGAGTAACCTTTTCTTTTTTGTTCGTCTGTACTTACACGAACATATAAGTAAGCTGAATTCATATAATTAATGTATTTATTTGATTTACAAATTAATAATTTAAAAAACATTAAATAAAAATCACCAAACTCTTTTGTTCAAATAAAGAATTTGGAAAAAAAATATTTTAGAAATTACTGTTATCATTTACATTAAACGTAAAATTTTTATCCATAAAAATATTTCTATCTCAAAAAATAATTATAATTTTAGATAATAACCATTGAAGAGTCATCATGTTAATTATTAGGAATTTAGAATGCGAAAGCTTATTGGATGCAGAAACAAATTGCGTTAATATTAGATCTACAATAAATCAGGGAATACCAAACGATTTGGTAATTGAGTGTTTCATGGAATATAGCTATATAACAAAATTTCCCTTAGGAAAAAAATTTATTACTAATGTCCCTTTTTCAACATTTTATCAATAAAATACAATAGTTAAATGTATTATCAAACTACAAACTATTGAAATCAGATTATTTACTAAGAAAGAGAAATATCCATTTCATTAAACACTACCCTATTAAATGTATATCAAGCACCTATCAATCAAAAGATTTCGTTCTATCAAGGAACTAAATATATCTTTCAACAAAGAAGTAAATGTCATTATTGGTCCTAACAACGCTGGAAAAACCGCAATTATTGATGCTTTGAGAATTTGTTTAGGATTAGGAAGTCAAATCAGAGAAATTGGGATAAAAAATGATGAGGATTTCTATTTAGATACATCTAACCCAGATTACATATTGGAGCCAATTGAATTTCAGTTAATCTTTGAAATTGAATGTGCAGAAGACCGTCAGTACTTTACTAGTTTGTTATGGCAAAATCCTGATATTCCAGAAGAAGTCGACTTAAGATTAAATTTAACCTATTGGCTAGAGCCTAACGCAAATGGAAAACGTTTAAAATGGTCACATTGGGGAGGTGAATCAAGTACTCTAGATTCAAATGAGCTACAGTTGTTGTATTATACTTATTTGGCCCCATTGAGAAATGCTGAATATGAGCTTCGTCCTTATTCAAAAGACAATAAAGTATCTTCTTTATTCAGAGAAATGTCGAAATATTCAAAGACCCAAATCGTAGAAGGTAATCCATCAACAATTGACCAAATCCTAGACGATGACCATAAAGTTGCTTTAGCTACAAAACTTGAAAATGTAGTGAATGATGATGAGTGGTCTGGTTTAATTAAATCAGGAGAAAATTTAGTAAACAAGCATTTGGAGAAATCTGATATAGCAAACAAGAATCCAAAAGTTAAAATTGGACTGACTAACTTCAGGTATAATAATATCGTCAAAGGGGTTGTAACTAGTAAACAGATTTACTCAGATTCCATTGTTGCTACAGACTTGACTAAACAAAGATATTTTGATATATCTCAAAATGGATTGGGAGAAAACAACATAATTTTTTCTGCAACAGTTTTTGGCGATATCGAAAATAGAAGGATAGAAAAGAAAGAGCATTATTATGCAATGCTTATTGAGGAACCTGAAGCACATCTTCATCCTCAAAGACAAAATACATTCTTTACTTATCTCAATGAATTAAAGGATTTTGGAGTCCAAATCTTTATGACATGTCATTCACCTACAATAACTGCCAAAACATCTATCCAAAATCTTCATGTTCTACAAAATCTAAATCATGAAGTAAAAGTGGTTAGTGTAAAAAATATAAATTTAGAACCTAAGAACACTAGTTATCTGGGAAAGTTTCTCGATGTCACTAAATCACAATTATTCTTTTCAAATGGAACCATATTAGTCGAAGGAATTTCTGAAGCACTCTTACTTCCTATTCTTTCAAAGAGAATGACACCGCCTGGAAAATATAGTATCGAAAAAAATGGCATTGAATTAGTCAATATTGACGGGGTTGCGTTCGAACCTTTTGCCAAACTATATAATCCAGATGATGAGGATAAGCGGCTTGCTACAAGATGTCTAATTATTACAGACGACGACAGAGGAATTATATCAGCAATTGATTTCCAATCTGTCGAAGAGGGAATAGATAAAATTACTTCTAAAGCAATTATTAAGCATCTTCAAACTCTCGATTTATTAGATTCAACTAATAGAATTATACTTGGTACTAACCTTTCTGAAATGGAGGTGCCAGGGCTGGAGACAAAAATGACTTTTATTAGAGCTCAAATAGAAGCTAAAATAAACAATCCGTCAGCAAGAGCAATCAAAGCCACCGGGTTTGAAAAAAACAATCTCAAAACAGTAACTGCTGAGATTACTTTTGAATACGAATTAATGATTTCTGGAAACAATATTAATCTCATATCGAATCTCTATGCCTCTATGCATACTGGTAAGACATTCTTGAATCCAACTCATTCGAAAGAAGAACGTGCAAGAGAGATTCTTATTCTCTTAAATAATTTTAAGGATAAATCTGAATTGGCTCAGCAAATTGCATACAATATTGAGTTTGAACCCGATTGGAATGGGTTTGTAGCTCCTCAATATATTATTGATGGAATAACCTGGTTGATAGATGGATAAGGAAGCTGAGATTTTATCTAACTTATCTGAGGAGCAAAAGCAAATTGCTCAATTTGATAAAGGACTTTGTGTTGTTCGAGCATGCCCGGGTAGTGGTAAAACATATTCTGTAGCGTCGAGAATTGCATTATTATTTGCTAAAAATCACTTTAGCAAAAAAGGAATCGCTGCATTATCATTTACGAACGTTGCTGTTGACGAAATCAGAGAAAAACTATCCGATAATTTCTCACTTAATGGAATTAGCCATCCTCATTTTATAGGAACCTTAGATAGCTTCATCAATCAATTCATATTCCTGCCTTTTGGACATTTAATTATGGCATGTCCCAATCGACCGGAACTGGTTGGTGAGCCACATTCTACATGGAGTATCAAAAAATATCCTCAAGATTATGCTCAATATTTTGATAAAACAACTTTCGATATAAATGATAAATTAATTCAACGTGCACCTGCCCAGTCCTTTCCTTTTCCGTGGAAATATTATAACATCTCAGGTGCTATCAATGGTAATATTCAAAACATTATTAACTCAAAATTGGAGTTTTTCAAAAAGGGCTATGCAACTCAAGCGGATGCTAATTACCTGTCCTTAAAAATATTAATGAAGTATCCGAAAATAGCAGAGTCAATAGCAAAGAAATTTGAATATTTTATAATTGACGAGGCTCAGGATACTGATGAAATTTTAATGGCAATAATCAATATTTTTAATTCAAAAGGAGCTGAAAACATTATGTTGATTGGTGATAGAGATCAAGCTATTTTTGAATGGAACAATGCTAAACCCCACCTTTTTGATGAAAAGTATGTTGCATGGAACAAAATTGAATTGATCGAGAACAGAAGAAGTTCTCAATTAATATGTGATTTTACTAAATATCTATCTTCGTTCAATTCTACAGTCGCAATTACACCCGGAATTCTTGATTTTAGATTTAAGCCTTTAGTTAATGGTTACTTAAAAGAGAAGAAAGCATCCCAAAAAGATCCTTCTGTAGTTACCATTGAAGAAAGCATAGCCTCTTTTAATAGTGTTTTAGAAACTTTCTTAAAACAATGCACGGAGAACGGCATTGAAATTTCGCAAAAAAATGTTGCAGTGTTATATCGTGGCAAAGCCAAAGTAAATTTTCTCGGATTAACTCCTGTTCATTACGAAAATAGTATGGATTGCTGGGAACCCAGAAATCTCTTTGTAAAAACAATTATTAGAGGTAAGTTCTTATATGATTCAGGTCTTTTTGTAAAAGGCTACAGACTCATGGAAAGGGGTTTGATAGAGTACAAAAGACAAAATGATACAAACAGTCTTATTGCAAGTAATGAGTATGTGCAAACGTTAATTAATGAAAAAGGATTCATGACATATCGGAAAGGAATTCATCAAGTTATGGATAAACTACCAACAACAAAAGACAAAACGATTTCAGCGTGGATAGAGGAAGCAAATCGTAATTTGAGAAAACCGCTTGTCATCAAGACTGGAACTGGGCAAGATTTAATTTCAGAGTATTTCGGTGGAACAGATACGAGTATTCAACCATTTGAATTTTATCATGGTACAATTCACTCGGTTAAAGGACGATCTTTTGATGCAGTTCTAGTTCTACTATCCAAAAAATCAGGCTTTAATTACGATACTATGCTCAAAAAAGATAAAACTGCTCTCAGCGAAAAGGAACAGGAAGAATTGAGAATTATCTATGTTGGGATGACAAGACCAAGAAAGATGCTACAATTAGCTGTCCCCGAAGATGATGTTAGCCTTTGGAACTCTAAATTCAATACTTCACAATCTGAAATTCAAATAACTACTCATGAGTGATAGAAATCTAGAAGGTAAAAGTATATTTTAATTTATCAAATTTAATTACAATAGATAATTATGAGAAGAAAATGATTATATATTCATTTAACCGAATATTACTTTGAAAATAGATTTTTTTTGTTTTATTTTCTTACATCAAAATATAGCCTAAATGGCAGTTAACACCTTTAAAATATTATCTATATCTTCTAATAAATGGTTTGAATAAAGTCCTGTCAAGTTCACAAGACAGGACTAAAATATATGATGCTTAAAGCTCCTTCAATCACCAATATTATCATCCGGCAGCTTAGTTCCAATAGGCAACACATCATAAATTTTCTACCTAAAATCCTCGCATAAGGTTATTATGTACGAGCAGAATATTTGTGATCTTCAGGTTTTATTTTTGCGTAAAGAAAATTCTAAGGCTTCTTGTTGAATTTCATCATTTGATTTATGACTGTTTTTTAACAACCACTCGTCAATTTTTTTACGTTCAAAAAAGAGAACTTTCCCATTAGGCTTAGAAAAAGGAATACTGTTGGAATGAACTAATTTGTAGATGTAGGATTTTTTAAATCCGGTGTAATCTGAAAGTTCTTCAACATTAAGAATAGCTTTGAGCCCGAAGATGTGTTTTTCAATTCGATTGAGTTTGTTTAGAATGATTTCGTTTTCCATTGCTTTCGTTTGATTATTTTAATCCTACAAAAGTCAGAATGAAAAACTACAAACACAACACAACCAAATACTTAAAGGCTAAACACAATCAAATAAGACTAAAAACGAATACTAAAAAGATTAAAAATTAATAATCTGGATTAAAATAGATTCGGCACTATGTAGTAACTAAATATTAATCTACCTAAAAAAGCATTTTTTTACAGTTCGATATTTAGTTCCGGAATAATCTCAGCAGCTTCTTTCATTTTGCTATCCACAATTTTTGCATAAATCTGCGTAGTTCTCAATTCTCGATGCCCTAATCTTTTGGAAACTGTGTAAATATCTGCGCCATTTTCCAAGAGTAAAACAGCATTCGTATGTCGAGCTGAATGAAAAGTTATATGTTTGGGAACCGCAGCACGATTGCACCAGCGGATAATTTCAGTATTGTAGGTCATTCCATATTTTAACCCTTTGAAAACTCTTTCTTGGGGATCTTGTCTTTCGCCCAACAATTCTCTGGCTTGTTTTGAAATATAAAGATATTCTACACCCTCTGTTTTTTCTTGTCGGAAATTGACTCTAGAAATATCACCTTCATCACGAACTTCTTTCCAAATCAAAGTATTAATATCTGACCAACGTAATCCTGATAAACACGAAAAAAGAAAAGCTTTTTTCAAAACCGGATATTTACAGTCCGCTTTTGCTAATCGTTGTAGTTCATCAAAAATCAGATATTCTCTTTGGCTTTCAGCCTGTTCAAATGATTTTATTTTCGAAGCATAATTTATCGTCAGATATCCATTATCGAAAGCATTTCGAAGTGCAGCTTTAAACTTGTTGAAATAAGAATACTTTGAGTTTTGAGAAAGTGGAATTTCACTTCTGGTGAGAGCGTCTTTTTCGAAATAACGGTGAACTTTTTTGACAAACTTTTCATCAATTTCATCGAAAGTCATATTCTTTGAAACGATCTTTTTTAGATGTTGTAAAGTAGAATACCAGTTGCCGTAATTATTAGAAGAATCTTGCAGTCGTTTTTCATCTGTTAGCTCCTCAAAATATTTCAAAAAAGTTCTTTTACTTTTCACCGTATCTTTTAGGTCGTAACGTCCTTGGACATATTCAGCTTTTTTGATTGCCAAAATACTTTCAGCAAGAGCCATAGTTTCTTTATTCTCTTTTTTTTCTTTCGGCGTTTTAGGATCGGGGTGCAAATACAGTTTCAAATACTCGAAATCTCGTAAATGAATTCTTTTTCCTTGTACATTGGTGGAAGAACCTTTGTAATACTCAATGAAAAGACTAATGCTTCCATCAGCTAAATTTTTCTGTTTTAAAGTGATATTCATACATTCTATTTGAGGTGTACATTTGTACACCTCGTGGCTGTTTTTAATAGCTCAAGGTGTACAACAGGTGTACAAATATATAAATAAACTCTAATAAGAGAAAATAAAATTTTTATAAATAACTGATAATCAAACAAAAGAAAGAAAAAGAAACCAAAGAAAAGCTAAATTATTTCCCGATACAAAACTTAGAAAAAATATTCCCCAACACCTCATCATTGGTCACCTCACCCGAAATTTCGCCAAGATGTTCTAAAGCATTTCTCAGTTCATAAGCCAAAAGCTCAGTAGAGATTTGAGTTGTGATCGCATCCTTTACTTTATCGACAGCTTCCAAAGATTTTCCTAAAGCCTCATAGTGACGTTGATTGGTAATCACAACATTGCCTTCTTCAGATTGCAACTGTTCTACGTAGGAAGATAATTCGTCTTTTAAATCCTGGATATTTTGATTCTCTACTGCCGAGATTGTGATAAAATCAAAGTCTTGTGAAATTTCAGCTCTGAAAGTATTTTCAGCCAACTCATATTGATGAGTTAAAACTTCATCAATTTTTGTGGCACAGATAATCAATTTCAAATCATCTCTTTGCAAAGATTTAATCATTTCAATATCTTCAGAAAAATTTTCTGTCGCTGCATCAGCCAGATAAACAAGAATATTTGCATTGGCTACTTTTTCCTTCGCTTTTTTCACGCCAATTGCTTCAATTTCGTCTACGGTTTCACGTAAACCTGCAGTATCAATCAATCGGAATGCATGACCTTTAATATGAAGAATTTCTTCAATCGTATCTCGCGTTGTACCCGCAATATTGCTTACAATCGCTCTTTCCTCTTTCAACAAAGCATTTAGTAAAGTAGATTTTCCGGCATTTGGCTTACCGATAATTGCAACCGCAGTTCCGTTTTTGATGGCATTTCCGTATTGGAAACTTTCAATAAGAGAGCTTAATTTAGTCTCAATTTTATCAAGCAATTGATTCAAGGCACTTCTATCCGCAAACTCCACATCTTCTTCCGCAAAATCTAATTCAAGCTCAATTAATGAAACAAAATTTAATAAATCTGTTCTCAAGAATGAAATTTCATTGGTAATCCCTCCTTTCAGTTGGTTCAAAGCTACTTTTCTCGAAGCTTCATTTTCAGAAGCAATCAAATCTGCAATAGATTCTGCCTGGCTCAGGTCAATTCTGCCATTCATGAAAGCACGCATCGTAAATTCCCCGGCTTTTGCCATTCTTGCTCCGTTTTTAATCAAAACTTCAAGAATTTTCTTTGCAATATGGGGTGATCCGTGAAAAGAAATTTCTACAGAATCTTCTGCTGTAAAAGTTTTCGGAGCTTTAAAAACAGAAACCATTACCTCATCTATTACCTCATCACCATCTTTGATAAAGCCGTAATGCACAGTGTGCGACTGAGCTTTTTCCAGATGTTTACCTTCAAAAATTTTTGCTGAAACAGAAATAGCATCATCCCCGGAAATTCTGATAATTCCGATAGCTCCAATTCCGTTGGCAGTGGCAAGTGCGCAGATAGTGTCGTGATTCATTTTGCAAAATTACGGTTTTTTAAGCATTTTTCAGAAGTTCAAAATTTCCTTATACTTCATTTATTTGCTTCTTTTCAGGAGTTTCAGAATCTACTTCAAAATGAGTTGAAGATATTCCGCAAGAGTAATTTTAAAACCTATCCTTTATTTAAAAATGAATTGAATAAGTCAAATTAAATTTAACAAAACCTCTGAAATCTTCAGAGGTCTGTAATTTTATAAATTATCAAGAAAATCAAGATACATCGGAACACTTCTTTCAATCCATTCCGGAGAGGTATTATGCTCCATTCCATAATAAACAAAAGGTTTTTGATAATCTGCTTTTATATACTCAAAGCTGAGCTCAAAGGGTCTTGTGAATTCAATCACGGTATATCTGTATTTTCCATCAGCCTTAAAATCTTCATCATCAACACCAGCAGATATGGCCAAAGCAACTTTTTTTCCGGCGACTTTATATCCGCTTTTGCTTCCATAAGCCCACCCGTGCAACAAAACTTCATCAAACCATTTTTTTAACAAAGACGGACTGCTAAACCAATAAAATGGAAACTGAAAAATAATTTTATCATAAGCTTCTATTAATTCCTGTTCTTTTTTAATATCTAATATTTCGTCCGGATAGGCTTTATACAGTTCGTGAACGACATACTTTTCCGGAAACTTATTCAACTCTTCTACCCATCTTTTGTTGATTAAAGATTCTTCCATTTTTGGATGAGTTACTATTACTAATGTTTTCATATTTCAAAAATTTCTTTTACAAAAATAGTAGGTGTAACTTACATTTCCGATATTAGCCACCAATTGTACGGTACTATAAAAAATGTAAGTAATGACTAAAATTAAAGAAACCTCAACCAATTTTGCCAATAAAAAAGCCCTTGTCGAAGAATGTCCGGAGCTTTATGCTTCGAAACTGATTGGCGGACAATGGTCACTGGCGATCTGCAGTTATCTGATTAACGGCAAACTGAGATTCGGAGAATTAAGAAAAAGTTTGGGAAATATTACAGAAAGAATGCTCACCCTTCAACTTCGAAGACTGGAAGAAGACAAAATTATCACAAGAACCGTCTTTGCTGAAGTTCCGCCAAGAGTGGAATATGAGTTGACAGAGATTGGTTATAAATTAAAACCTGTCATCGAGGAATTAGATAAATGGGGAACGATGCATAAGGCAAGTATTGAGGATTAATGATTTTAAAATGTTAGATTAGTGAGAATCTGTTTGGAGGGAAGCTTTCCCAAGTTGGGAAGGTAAGAATCCATTTCGGGGGAAACAAAACAAACGTGATGTTGGGCTCCCCTTGTTTCGTGGGAAACTTTCCCAAGTTGGGAAAGTTCAAACCAATATTGGTTAAGCAAAAACACACGTGGGACGGAGTGATTTTTTATCAAATAAACAAAAACCTCTGAAAATTTCAAAGGTTTATATTTTTTAGTGCATAGCTTCACTTAAATCAATCTTTTCTTTGCTTTTCCGTTCTCGAATGAACAAGATAAACGGAATACAAACCAGAAAGGCTATTCCCAAATATAGAAACACATCCATATAAGAAAGTACGGTGGCTTGTTTGGTGACGGTCATATCTAAGACTTTATATGCAGCATTCATCGCATTATCAGGCGTCATTCCTTTCGCAATGAAATTAGCTTTTAAACCTGCTAATCTTTGCTGAACATCTAAGCTGTCACCATCCAGATGGGAAATTAAATTCACCCTGTATTTCTGACTTGCGTTGGCAATAAATGTCGTAATCGCTGCAATCCCGAAAGAACCACCCAACTGTCGCATCATTCCTGTAAACGCTGCTCCCTGCCCGATCTCTTGTCCTTTTAAAGTACTTAATGACAGTGACGTAATTGGAATAAATAATAAGCCTAAGCCCATTCCTCTTACAATCAGCATCCAGAAAAATGCTTCTTTGCTCGTGTCAGGAGTCAGAATTTTATAACCCCAAAAACTGTAAACGAAGAAAATAAATAATCCTAACGAAACCAAAATCTGCTGTTTTGCACCTTTAGAAAGCAACCTTCCGATAATCGGCATCATAAACGCTGTCGTCAAAGCTGCCGGAATCATCAATGCTCCGGACTGAAGCGCCGTCCAGCCCAAAATACTCTGAGTATATAAAGGAACAATAAACGTCGATCCATATAAACCAAATCCTAATACAAATGACATGACAGTTCCTATTCTTAAATTTCCATTTTTTAAAACCCGAAGTTCTACGATTGGGTATTTAAATGTCAGTTCACGCCAAAGAAAACAGATAAAACCTAAAACAGCAGTTGTAGTAAAGGTAACAATCATTCCGCTTTCAAACCAGTCTTCTTCGTGACCTCTTTCTAGGATAAACTGTAAAGAACCTACTGTTAATGCCAACAACATAATCCCCAACCAGTCGACATCTGAAGCTTTACGTTTTTCAGAGAATTTCGGACTTTTTACAAACTGTAAAGTCATTAAAGTCGCCGCAATCCCGATTGGAATATTAATATAAAAAATATACGGCCAACTATAATTATCAACAATATAACCTCCCAATGGCGGGCCCAATGTCGGACCAATAATTACTCCCAAACCGTAGATCGCCTGAGCCATACTTCGTTTTTCAACAGGATATGATTCGGTAATAATCGTTTGTGAGGTTACCAGCAATGCACCACCCCCAATTCCTTGACAGAGTCTGAAAAACACCAGTTCCCAGATATTATCGGCATTTCCGCATAAGAATGAGAACACGGTAAATATAATAATAGAGGCCGCAAAGTAGTTTCTTCTCCCGAACTGCTGAGAAAGCCAACTCGTCATCGGCACTACAATTACGTTACCGATTGCATATGCTGTAATCACCCACCCCACTTCAGAAAGCGTAGCTCCCATGTTCCCCTTCATCTCGTTGAGGGCAACGTTTACAATCGTGGAATCCACAATTTCAAGCAAAGCACAAAGAATCGCTGTGATCGTAATGATCACTCTTCGGGCTCCATATTCTACTAATGAATCTTGCATTAATTTATTTGTGTATTTAAAGAAGGTTGAGGTAAAAGCTGAGGTTAAGTAAAAAAATTCTCTCAAACTCCAACATCAATATTCCTCATCTTTAAGAATTTTTTATAATAAAAGTGAATTGCCAATCATCAATCAACATCGTTGTCGATTATATCCCATTATTTTCAATCTAACATTAATCTCCAGCATTTCCAGTCTGTCATTAATCTCCTCCAAATTCCTCAGCAATCTTTCTGCATCTAATTCCTCAGCATTGAAAATCAACTTGCCTCTACAAAACTGACAATTCACTTATTTAAATATTATGTAAGAAAAAATAATTCATAAACAGTCTTAAAACTTTTTACCTTTTACTTTTTACTTGGCTCTTAAGTTTGGCTCTTATTTCAAAGAAACTTCTGCTTTCACATTCATTCCTGTTCTCAATCTTTTGGCAATATTCGGATCCAATTTCACAAAATCAATTTTGATCGGAAGTCTTTGCACGACTTTCACAAAGTTTCCACTTGCGTTATCAGGAGGTAAAATTGAGAATGTAGAACCTGTTGCAGGAGAGAATGAACTTACCACGCCTTCAAAATCGGTATCAGGAAAAGCATCAATCTCGATTTTCACTTTTTGTCCTTCAACCATTTTAGCAACCTGAGTTTCTTTAAAGTTGGCAATTACCCATTTCTGATCGTTTTTAACCAAGCTGAATAACTGAGAACCTGCCTGCAAAAACTGTCCTGCCTGAATAGGAACTTTCCCTACGAAACCATCTTCAGGAGCTGTGATTACGGTGTAAGAAAGATTTAATCTTGCACTTTCCACATCAACTTCTCTCTGTTTCGCTACCGAACCGGCAACTGAAATTTGCTGCGAACTTGCTTCAGTTTGTGAAGATGCAATTCCGGTTTGTTGTGCAATTTGATTTCTAGTATCTACCAAAACCTGCAACTGCTTGTCTGCAGATTGCTTTGCTGCTAAAGCCTGCTCATACTGCTGCTCTGTAATCGAGTGATCTTTTACTAAAACTGAATATCTTTTTAAATCCTGAGAAGTTTTCCAAACGTTCACTTTTGCTGCTTCAATTTGTGCGTTAGCTGTTGCTACAGCGGCTTGCGAACTGTTGATATTTTTTGAAGTAGCGTTGGTAGAAGACTGCGCAGATGATATATTACTTTTCGCTGTTGACAAAGCTGCCTGAGCTTGTTCCAAAGCCATTCTCTGATCTTTATTATCTAAAATCACCAAAGTATCACCTTTTTTCACAAACTGGTTATCTTTTACTTTCACTTCTGCCACATAGCCCGAAATTTTAGAAATTACAGGATTCATGTTAGAAGCAATTTGAGCATCATCCGTTTCTTCGTGAACTTGCCCGTAAGAATATGTTCTGTAACCGTAGATTCCACCTACGACGATGATGACCGCTAATATAATCGGGAAAACTAAACTTTTTTTCTTTTTAGGTTCAGTTATTTGAGTATTGTTATTTTCCATTTTGGATATCGTTCTGTTTTTATTTGATTGTTAAAGTTCCTGTAGTTTGTAATAGTTTTCTATACGCTAAAGCTGCATCTGCTTTTGCATTAATCACTCCGACGTTAGCTGCAATTTGTGCCGCATCAGCATCTAAAAGTTCGGTCATCGTTGCCAAACCGTTATCGTATTTATTTTTTGTAATTCTATAGTTTTCATTCGCCTGAACCGCAGCTTTTTCGAAAACAGCGATTCTCTTTTTAGAATAATCTGAATTCTGATATTCTCTGTTGACTTCTAATTTAATATTGTCATTCATCAATTCGTTCGTTGCAGACAATTGCATTTCTCTCGCTTTAGATTGTTTCAGAGCTGAGTTTTCTTTCCAGAGATTTGATAAATTGTAAGAAACCCCTACTCCAACATTCACTGCATTATAAATCGTTAAAAACTTTGGAATATCTGCTGCAACATAACCACTCGTAAAAGCTATTGAAGGAAGATTTTCTGCCTTTGCAGATTTCGTTCCCAGCGCAGCCGCTTTTCTCTGTTGGTCTAAAGCCTGAAGATCTTTACGGTTTTCTCTTGCTTCATTTAAATAAAAATCAACAGGTTTTACATCATCAGATTCATCGATATAATTTTGATCAACTTCGATTTCTGTGTTATCCGGAAGTCCAATCAACAAATCCATATTGATATTGGCGATGTTGTAGTTGTTTTTTGCTTCCAATAATTGCAATTCAATGTTTGAAGTCTGAAGGTTTGCCTTTAAACGGTCGTTTCTTGCGATAACTCCATTATTTTCAAGCTTAAGAAAAGTCTCGTCTCTTTTTTGAGAAGCAGAAAGATTTTCTTCTAATACTTTAATGGATTGATTGGCTTTAAATAAATTATTATAAGCCTGAGCCACGTTGTAAGCAATTGCAACCTTATCGTTTTCACTGCTTAATTTTGATGCCTCCACCAAATATTTTGCAGACTGAATTCCGTATTTTATTCTTCCACCGCTATAAATGGGAACGCTTAAATTTGCCGAACCGTACGCAACCTGATGAACTTCCGGACCTGCTGCAGAGGAAACCCCAGGAATTTTTAAGTCAATAGTAGGTTTGATCGGAAGGTAAAGATAACTTGCCGAAACACTCAGTTCCGGAAGCTGTCTGTTTTTTGCAGCCAAAAGATCAGCCGTTGCTTCTTCTATTTTGGCAGCATCTATTTTTAAACTTTTACTGTTCTGGATTCCCAACTGTACAGCTTCATCGAGGCTGAGCTGTTTTTTCTCCTGAGCATTAGTGTACATCATTCCTGCAAAAAGGGAGAGTACAAGAACTGAGTTATTTATTCTCTTCATAACCTAAAAGGTCTTTTAAAATATGTTTTATATGTTGTGTAAGCTCATTGAAATAAGTTTCTTCAAAAACTTTTTCGTCATCATCGTTTTTAAGAAAATCTTTGTACATCTGTTTGGCGTTGGAAGCGTAAAATAATGTTCCGCTCACGGTAGAATGCAGCAAATAAATCGGTGGATTTTTGGTGAAAATTCCTTTTTCCAAACCACTTTCCAGAATTTTTGAGTACATCGAGATAAAACTCAATTTGGTCTCCTTCAGAAATTCAAGAATTTGCGGATTGTCGCTGTACAACTGCTCTCTCTGCATGATTCTGAAGAACATTTTGTGATTGCGAACTCTTCCTGCAAACTGATCAACGATTCTCTCTACCTTTTCCCATTCGTTGATATCTGTACGTTCTAAAATTTCATTAGAAAAATACTGGCCTTCTTTCATTCTGTACTCAACTAATTTCTCGTATAATTTTTCTTTTGAACCGAAATAATAAGAAATCATAGAAATATTAACGTTCGCTGCTTTAGAAATCTCCCTCGTTGATGTTCCCGGAAAACCCTTTTCTGCAAAGAGTTTCTCGGCAGCAAACAATATATTTTCTTCTTTTGAAATCATAATGTGATGTTTTTTCGGGTGCAAATGTACATCGAATTTCAATAAAAATCAAACGTTTGATTGAATTTTAATTTAGATTTTGAGTATCAGATAAATAGATTTTGATTATCTAAATAATAAATTGATGTTTTTAAGCAAATTTAAGTGCTATGAAATCTGCTTAATCAGTAAAATCTGCGCGAATAGAATATCACAGAAACTCTAATAGATTAAAAAAGAAAAATTCAGACCTAAGCATGAATTTCTGTGCATATCTATGAATTTTTATGAATGTATCGTGAGAGTTTTATTCCTAAATCCGTCCAGACAATTTTAGGATTCCCATTTCGGGTTAAATGTAAATCAGCAGTGTTGATTTCATCCAAAATACTGATGATATTTGCACCACTGATAAATTTAGAAAAACCAGCCCAGTTAAATCCGTTGGCATCGATTTTTTTGTAAACCAACTCTTCAGACTGATAATTCTGTAATAAAGCCAATCTGAAAATTTCTGAAGCGTAATTGAGAAAGTTTTTTTGCTTTTCTCTGTTCCATCCGGCAATTTCTCTTGCCCAAATGATGATGTTTTTTAGAAATTCAGGTTTCTTTTTAACCATAAAAGCATCACGAACCCATTGTACGAAAAGTTTTTCGAACTCAGGATTTTTAATTTCTGAATTTAAAAGTTTTATGGCTTCATTTAAATTCCCCTGCGCTTCATGAGTAATAGCTTTAGCCTGATCTTCTGAAGCGTTCAGTTTATTTTTTAGATAATTATTTAAATCTTCATCTGCAATTCTGGGAACTTCCACAATCTGCGTTCTCGAAAGAATCGTGGGCAAAATATCGTCGCCGTTTTCGGCTGTCAATAGAATAATGGTTTTTGCAGGTGGTTCTTCGAGAAATTTCAAAAACTTGTTGGAAGCTGCAATATTCATTTTATCAGCACGCCAAACAATGAGGATTTTTGTACCACCTTCGAAGCTTTTTAAAGCAAACTTCTGGTTTTGGTCATCAATTTCGTCTGCGGAAATAAAAAGTTGTTTGTTTTCAGAATCTAAAAAAGCCGTCCAATCATCATAACTTGCGTATGGCGATTCGAGAATCATCTCTCTGAACTGATCAAATTTATTTTTACTTAAAGAATTTTTGTTGTCGGTAAATACAGGAAAACAGAAATGAAGATCTAAGTGATTGAGATGTTCCACTTTAGAAGCAGCATGTTCATTTTCACCTTTTAGGATTTCTCTTGCATAGGCCAAAACCAGCGGCATGGTGCCATACCCTTCTTTTCCGACGAAAAGCTGGGCGTGGCTCACTCTGTTTTCGCTGATGCTGTCCTGAAGAAGTTTTTTAAGATTTTCCTGTCCGGCGATGTTTTCCCAATTCATGTTTCAAAGATAAAAGATTTTTATGGAAAAGGAAATTGATGAAATGTGAATTTTGCTGCACTAATGAATTGTGAATTTATTACTAATGATAAAAAATTAATGGCAAAGCCAATTCACGATTGACAATTCACCATAAAAACTACTTAACAAACTTTAACCTCAGTAAATTTTTACAATTCATTAATATTTAAGATATTTGCGCATTATTTTAAAAATCTAGAATGAAAAAAATTTTTGTACTATCATTCATTTCGGTTGGGTATTTCCTTAACGCGCAGAGTTTGAGCAATTCACCCTATGCAACTTATGGAATTGGTGATGTAAAATATGATAATACGATTGAAACTACCTCAATGGGAGGTATTTCGACTGCTTTTATAAGTGACTTCAGCAGTAACTTCAACTTCGGAAACCCTGCTAATAACAGTAATTTCGATTTAACAAGCATTAAGCTTGAAGCTACCAACGAAAATAATTACTTCAAAACTGATTATAATAATACAAAGTCTACAAAACATTCTACGTATTTATCTAATATCTCATTGGCTTTTCCTATTTCTTCAAAAATAAAAATGGGACTTTTGTATCAGCCATACAGTTCAAAAAGTTATGACATCGTTCACACAGAAACAATGGAAGACGGAACGGTTTACGGAAATCGTTTCACAGGTAGCGGAACTTTGAACACTGCGCAACTGGCGCTTTCCTACAAAATAAATTCTGAATTTGCAGTGGGTGCCCGTGCCAACTTGTATTTTGGAAGTTTATATGACACCAATGAGTTCACAACTTCTACCGCTGAGCTAATCAACGGATACGAGACTAAAAACAAAATCAAAAACCTAAATTTCACTTTAGGAACAAGCTATCAAAAGCTAAATACAAGTACAGACCGTAAGTTGACTTTAGGTGCTACAGCTACTTTTGGTAATACCAGTGACATGGCTACAGAATATCTGAACAGCACATATTACTATACTGACGGAAATGTAAAAGCAGGTCAAACTACAATCGAATCTAAAAGTACAAGTTCTAAAAATCTTTTACCACTACAAGCATCCTTGGGTGCAGGTTATGGAAGCGAGAATCAATGGTTTGTATCTGCGCAGTTAGATTATAAAAAAGGAGAAACAGTAAGTTATTTCGGAAATACTTTTGATTTTAATGATTCTTACAGAGTTTCTGCGGGTGGTTGGTATCTTCCTAACTACAATAACTTCAGAAGTTATTTTTCAAGAATAGTTTACCGTTACGGTGCTTTCTATGAAAAAGGAAATCTTGAAATTGCCGGAAATAGCATCAATAAATTTGGGGTTTCTGCCGGAGTAATGCTTCCATTCAAAACCAGCAGCATCACAAGAATGAGCGGTCTTGAAATTGGGGTTGAACTTGGAAAAAGAGGAACTGTAAAAGACAATCTGATCAATCAGAATTTTATCAACCTAAGAGTAGGATTCAATTTTGCAGACAGATGGTTTAGAAAAAAACTTTACAACTAAAATGAAATTGAATTTCAATAAATATAAAAATATAGCATACCTTTTTAGTTGTGCTATATTTTTTATATTCACATCCTGCGAAGAGGACATGACAAAGCAAAATGAAAATCTGAGCAAGAATTTCCCTTCTCAGATCATTAATAATGCCAAAATCGTTCAGAGAGATTCAGGGTTTGTGACATTGAAAGCCACAGCTCCTATCATCGAGCAGTATCAATTAATTGATAGTCCTTACACCATTGCAAGACGGGGAATGAAAATAGAGTTCTTTGATAAGAAAAACCCTAAAAAACCAGGAAATATCACTGCAAAGTATGCTAAAATATACGAATACAAGCAGTTTTATGAAGCAAGAGGCGATGTAAAAATCCTTACTAGTGACGGACAGAGGTTTGCTACACAAAGCGTTTTTTGGGACAAAAAAAAGAACAGAATCTACACGAAAGATACTGTTTATACAACCACTGCAGACGGTTCTGTTTTGGTAGGTGCAAATGGGATGACCGCAAAAGATGATTTCTCAGAGTACACATTCTACAACAATTCCGGTGATCTTGATATCAGCAAGAGTAAAATTGCCGAGTCTAAAAAATAAATTTCTAAAATCATGATTTTTCAAGCAATTGGGTTGATGTCCGGAACAAGCTTAGACGGTTTGGATATCTGTCTGGCAAAGTTTAAAAAACAAAATTCTGTTTGGGAATTTGAAATCCTACAAGCCGAAACCCTTCCCTACTCTGAAGAATGGGAAAATAAGCTTAGAAACTCAATCCATTTATCTGCAGAAGAGCTTCTTGAACTTCATTCTGAATACGGATTCTTTTTAGGAAAAGCTGTAAAAAGTTTTATAGAAAAATATAATCTTGAAAACATTGATGTCATTGCATCACATGGTCATACCGTATTTCATCAGCCTAAGAAGAAATTCACTTTGCAGATTGGTGACGGACGGGCAATTAAAATTGAAACTGGTTTACCGGTAGTTTACGATTTTCGCTCTAAGGATGTTTTAATGGGTGGAAATGGAGCACCTTTAGTTCCGATTGGCGACGAGTTCCTATTTTCAGAATATGATGCGTGCTTGAATCTGGGAGGATTTTCTAACATTTCATTAAAATTAAATGACAAAAGAATCGCTTTCGATATCGCTCCCGTTAATATTGTTTTAAATAAATTAGCTCAAAACCTCAATCAGAATTTCGATGTAAACGGAGATTTAGCGAAGCAAGGAAAAATAGATGCCGAATTACTGAACAAACTTCATTCATTGGAATTTTACCACCAATCTCATCCCAAATCCCTAGGAATTGAATGGTGTTACGAAAATGTATTTCCATTATTTGAAGGTTTAGATTCAAAAGATATTTTAGCAACATTTACAGAACATGCGGCAGAACAAATCTCAATAGTTCTCAATCAATATCAATTAAAGAAAGTTCTATTTACTGGCGGCGGAACTTATAATACTTATTTAATTGAAAAAATTAGAGCAAAAACAAAGTCAAAAATCATTATTCCTGGAAAAGAAATTATCGATTTTAAAGAAGCTTTGATTTTTGCCTTTATGGGAGTTTTAAGAATCAATAATGAAATTAATATTCTCTCTTCTGCAACAGGAAGCAGCAATGATCATAGTTCAGGTGTTGTTGCATAAAAAAACCTTCATTTCTGAAGGTTTTGATCTTATTTATAAGCCTCAATCTTATCCGTTAAGGTATTGATAAAATTCTGAAGCGGTTTCTCAACCATCATTTTGATGAAAGGATTGAATTTTCCTTCAAAAAGCATCTGAACCTCTGTCTGATTTTCATTCAGCGCTTTTAAAGTTGCCAGCAATGTAAAATCTAAACTTGAACTTGCAGATTTCAAAACTGCCTTTTCTTCGGTCACTTCGTCAATCTTTAAAGCGATTTCGGGCATGCCCTGAAGTCCGAATTTGAACCCATCTTCTCTGCTTTCAAACTTCTGAAGACCGTCTGGCATAAAATCTTTGTAATTTTCCGGTGTTTTTAGCAACTCAGATAACTCTTTAGATGATTTATTGACAACAATTTTTCGTCCTTCTAAATTCATTTTTTTATTTTTGTATTTAAATTCCTACAAATGTATAAAGTTTTTGTGAACGAAAAAAAATTATTACTCTCTAAGCAGTCTGAAGCCTTAGAAAAAACTCTGAAATATGAAAGTTTCACAACTTTAGAGATTGCACTTGACCTTCTTCAAAATACTTCGGTGAAAGAACTGAATGTTTACGGAGAACAGATTGACGAAATTTGGAAAGAATTTAAAAAACTTTTCAGAATCATTGAAGCTGCGGGCGGCATTGTCAACAGACCAAATGGAGATATCCTTTTCATCAAAAGATTAGGAAAGTGGGATTTGCCAAAAGGTAAAATGGAAAAAGGTGAATCTCGTGAAGAATCGGCCGTGCGTGAAATTGAGGAAGAAACCAGTTTACAAAACGTGGAACTTTTAGATTTCATTAACACCACTTACCATATTTATATTGAAAGAAATGGTGACAGAGTTCTAAAATACACGCATTGGTTTGAAATGAACTTCGATGGTGAAGATACATCAAAACCACAATTGGAAGAAGGTATCACAGAAGTTGCCTGGAAAAACACCTCGCAGATTGAAGCGGAAGTCTTTCCAAGCACATTCAAAAATATTAAATTGATTATTAAAGAATTCTGGGAAACGAAAACTAAATAAAGTCAATCGCTTTTTCTAAAGAAATTCCTCGTGAAGCCTTTAACAAAACATTTTCTGACTGAATTTTGTTTGAACTGAGGTATTCTATCAACTCAGCAGTATTTTCAAAAGATTTTGATGAATCATTAACTGCTTTAAAATGTTTCCCCACGGTAATAATTTCGTTAAAACCTAAATCGTGGGCCGTTTTGAGAATATTGATATGCTCTACAACACTTTCTTCACCCAACTCAAGCATATCACCGATAACAATCGTTTTAGTCCCTTCAAAAGTGATGAAATTATAAAGAGAAGCTGTCATCGAACTCGGATTGGCATTGTAAGTATCTAAAACTAAAGTTTTATCATTCTTTTTCACCACCTGAGAACGCATATTGGTTGGCGTATAAGCTTGTATAGCATCTTTTATCTGATTGATTTCTATTCCGAAATGAAGTCCGAAACTTGCAGCAGCACAAAGATTGGTAAAATTATAATCGCCGGTAAGTTGTGACAAAGCCTTTGTATCCTGATAATCTAACCCAACGAAGTGATCATTTGAAAATATTTCAAAGAAATAATCTGAAGTTCGCTTCCCAAAAGTTATTTTAGATTGATAATCTGAAGTCTTTTCAACCTGAATCTGATCATTTTCGTTAACCAAAATAGTTTGCTGATTATTCTTAAGGTAATCATAAAGCTCAGATTTTCCTTTTATAACTCCTTCAAAACCTCCAAAACCTTCTAAATGAGCTTTCCCAAAATTGGTAATGTATCCGAAGTTTGGCTGTGCTAAGGTACAAAGCATCTCAATTTCTTTCTGATGATTGGCACCCATTTCAATAACTGCCATTTCATGCTCAGGCTTTATCGATAAAATGGTAAGTGGAACGCCAATGTGATTATTTAAATTTCCGAAAGTATATTGAACGTTGTATTTTTGAGAAAGCACCGCATGAATAAGCTCTTTCGTTGTCGTTTTACCATTACTTCCCGTAAGCCCAATAATAGGAATTTGTAATTGATTTCTGTGATGTACCGCCAAGTTTTGAAGAAATTCCAAAGTTGATGGTACAAAGAATATATTCTTTTCTGTATTTTCAAAATTTTCATCTTCAACAATTGCTGCTAAAGCTCCATCATTCATTGCTTTTTCGGCTAAGCTTGCAGCATTGAAATTTTCTCCGGAGAAAGCGAAGAAAATATCATTGGTACTGATTTTTCTGCTGTCAATTGTTACTTTTTCAGCTTTTAAATATAATGGATAAAACTGTTCTATGTTCATGTGTCAAAAATAAAAAAACCTCCCGAAAATTCGAGAGGTTTTTTATAAGTATTTTGAAATATTATCTTCTTGTTCTAGCTTTATCGCTAACTCTAGCATCTTGAGCTACACGGAAACCAATCCAACCATAACCAGAATTCTGGGTTTTGTATCTTCTCTGTCCCGGATCCAACCAATATGCTGAATCTTGCCAAGAACCACCTTTTACTACTCTAATATCATTAGTCATAGCAGATGTTCTTTCTTTAGTATCTTTTTGTAAAATTACTTTACCGTTTCCGTCAACTACAAATCTTGATGTAGGAGCATTGTACATGTTGAAAGAAGAAGCAGAATCACTGGCATTTCTATATTCTAATGAAGACATTCTGTCACCATCTCTATAGTTTCTGTAATCAGCGATTGTTTCTCTTTCAAATTGACCCGGTAGGTTTTTGTAAACCAGTCTACCGTCAGCTAAAGTATCATATTTAATTGTACCCTCGTCTACCATTTTGTAAGTTCCGTCTCCGTTTCTTACGATAGCCTGAGGCACGTTACCTCTGTAATAATTGAAGTCGCTTGCATCTTCATCAATGATTGGTCTGTAAACGTCAGCTGTCCATTCAGACACGTTTCCAACCATACCATAGATACCGATATTATTTGAAGGAAATTGTCTTACATCAGAAGTTTGAGCAGCACCATCATTTTTCCAGCCTGCAGGTCCAGAATAATCACCTCTACCTTGCTTGAAGTTAGCTAAAATCATCCCTCTATCTTTACCCTTAGTACCTCTAAGCATATCGATTTCTGGTTTCTTTTCTGTATAGCTATTGTATTCTCTGTTTTTCTCCATTCCAAGAGCAGCGTACTCCCATTCTACTTCTGTTGGAAGTCTGAACTTGGTAACCATTGCTGAGCTAGGAGATCTGTTAGCAGCCAATAATCTTTGGTTGGTAGTTTTCATACCAGATTTTTGCGCTAATCTTTGCTCGTTGATGTACCCTTGCATTTCAGGATCATTCGATTTGAATTTATCCATATTGAATGCAGTTCCACCTTGGTTATTAGATTCGTTGATGTACAAATCTTTTGCAATAATACCAGCTTGCATTAAAGCCTTTTCGTTTGCTCTATCTGTCAACCATTCACAGTATCTGTTTGCTTGTGTCCAAGAAACACCTACTACCGGATAGTAATCATAGTTCTGATCTCTGAAATACGTTTCATTAAGATCATTTCTAGATAATTTGTTATCCCATAATAAAGTATCAGGCAACGCACCGTTGTAGATTTCCTTAAAACTTGGATCACTAGGTGGGAATACATACTTCAACCATGTAAGGTATTCGCGGTATTCGTAGTTAGTAATTTCTGTTTCACCGATAAAGAAAGAACTTACCTGCATTCTGCGAGGCGAGTTATTCCAATCGTGCATTACATCATCTTTCACTAATCCCATGGTAAAAGTTCCACCTTCAACATATACCATTCCTGGCCAACCCTTCTGCTTTTGTTGCTTTCCTGCAAAAAACCAACCTTGTTTTTCGTTTGGTTTCCAACCTGTCTTGCTGACAAATTTTTTAGTACCGCCTCCTTTGCTAGTACCGGACCCTCCACAGCTGGTTAATGCAAGTGTAGAACTTAATGCTATTAATGAAAACAACTTTAGTTTTTTCATAGTCGATATAAATATTATTCAAAGTACAAAGAAAAAATAAATTATTCAATAAATCAAGTAAAGATTTGATTTTTTTTGAAAACGTTAACAAATTAATTTTATTGTATCACTGTTTAATTCTAAAATTTTCATTTATTTTGTAATTTAGAAATTTCAAAAACTAACATGAGACTAAAAACGACTCTATTCTTTCTATTCGCTTTTATATCAACGACTTGGGCTCAACGAATCTCCATAGAATGGGATGGAGCAAAAATCGAAGATTTCGGCGATGTAAAAAAGAATCTTCCAAATTTTAAAAATGAAGGTTTTTCTTTCAGCCAAAATAATATTTTTATCCAAAACAAGCAAAAAATTGGTGAAAATCAACTGAAAGTTTCTAATCTAGTTTGGGAAGCAGTTTCAAATAGAGATTTATTCGATATCAACAAAGATCTTCTACCTGATTACGACATTGCTGATATCAATTACACGTATATCGAGGGGGAAAGATATGCTAATATCAACGTCGGATTATTTAAAAATGTAAAAGGAAGAGTACAAAGACTTTCATCTTTTGAACTCTCACCTTCCGCAACGCCTGTCAACTTTAGTGCTTTAAAAGTAGGAACCACTGTAAACCCTTTATCAGCAGGCAGTTTTTATAAAATCAAAGTCGATAAATCAGGAATTTTTAAAATCACTGCTCAGTTTTTAAGAGATATAGGAATTAATCCTGCGAATGTAAATCCTAAGAACTTCAGAATCTACGGTAACGGAGGAATTATGCTTCCGGAATATAATCAGGATGTAAAATACAGCGCACTTCAGGAAAACTCAATTCAGGTTGTAGGTGAAGATGATGGTGTCTGGAATGATGGTGACTATGCTTTATTTTATGCACAAGGGCCAAACGGTTATAATTTATACAATACCGCAAATGGTAATGGTATCAAAAGAAATGACACAAGAAATGACCGTAGCGAAAATGTAAAAAATATTTATGAAGATTTTTCTTATTATTATATTAACCATGATAAAGGCGCAGGAAAAAGAGTTCAGAATGTTGACTTGAATTTACCAACGACACCGCTAATTACCAGATACGATGATTATCAGGTTATCAATACAGATCAGAGAAACTTATTAAAAGTAGGAAGAATTTGGGTAGAAGATCAACCTTTTTCTACTGAAAAAACAATTACTTTCAATTTAAACTCACCCATTCAGGGAGGTGATATTATTCGCTACAGAACGCAAGTTATTGGTTTCAAATCTCAGCAAAACAATGTGGGTTTCACTATCAATAATCAAAATCCTTCGACGATAAGTGTGCCACCCAACGGATCAAATTATGTTTATGATTTTTTCCCTCTGAGATATACCGGTACAATTTCTAATTTAAGTGGAAACCAAATCAGCTTTAAATACACTCCAAATATTGCAACTAATCCTAACGGAACCTTTTATTTAGACTATGTAGAAGTACAATATAAAGAAGATTTAAAATTTAACGGAACTCAAATGAGCTTCCGTGATTATTCTTTACTGAGTGGCTCTAATACAAACTATGGTTTCAGCATCTCTACAGCAAATAATGTAGAACAAGTTTGGGACGTTACAGATATCACCAATGCAAACAGAAGAGTAAACAAAGCTGCAGGAACGGGAGCTTTTAACTTTGCTTACAACAGTTCAAACACTTCTTTTAATAATGAATTTGTTGCTTTCCGAGCTGATGCTGCCTTTTCGCCACAATTTGTTGAAAGAATAAATAATCAGAATCTTTCTGCTTTACAAAATGTAGACTATTTGATTATCACAACCCCTGAGATGATGTCTCAAGCTCAGAGATTAGCAAATTATCATCAGACAAAAAACAACTATTCTGTACAAATTATAGATGCTGCTAAAATTTATAACGAATTTGGAAGCGGAAGCAGAGATCTTACCGCAATAAGAGATTTTGTAACCAAACTAAACACGCCACTCGGAAGTTTAAAATATGTTTTCATTTTAGGTGATGGATCTTATGATTACAAAAACAGAATTGCAAATAACTCTAATGTAGTTTCTAGTTATGAGAGTGAAGAATCAGCAGATTTTATCAGCTCTTTTGTTACTGACGATTATATTGTAATGACCAAGCCACAAACTTCGTCATTTCTCTCAAATAATCTACCAGATCTTCCCGTGGGGAGAATTCCTGCAGCAAATCCTTCGGAAGCAGCTAGTATGATGGATAAAACATTGGCGTATTATAATTCATTATCTGGCCAGTCAACTCCTTTTGGAGAATGGAGGATGAAACTAGACTTCGTTGTAGATGATGACAATGATGGTGGACCACCCTTCCATAACGTAATGAATAATACTTTGGCAAGTACATTTGAGTTACCATTAAGTAATTTGCTTAAGGAATACAACGTTAGAAAATTATATTTAGATGCATTCCAAGCACAGAGTTCTGCTGGTGGACAAAGATATCCGCAAGTAAACCAAGCGATTTCAAACGACTTAGGAAACAGCCTGTACCTTTTCTATTTCGGACATGGTGGTATCAATGGTTGGACTCAGGAAAGAGTTTTTACCTTAAATGAAATTCAAAATGCAAATAATTTCTCAAATGTGTACAGCAGATTTCCATTTGTCTCTACAATTACTTGTGAATTTACACTTTGGGATGAACCAGCAACAGCATCTGCAGGAGAACAATTATTAAAATTAAAGCAAGGAGGTGCTGCTGCAATGATTACTTCTAGCCGTGCAGTGGGTGTAGGATATGGAGTTGATTTCACCAATCTTTATACGAAAGACATCTTCAAATTAGTGAATGATGATTTCATACCACTTGGTGATGCCCATCTAAATGCTAAAAAACTAAGAGGTTCAGATCCCAACCACTTAAAAGTAAATCTATTGGGAGATCCTGCAATGAAATTAAGCAGACCTCAAAGATTATTAGTGATTGATAATATTGAAACGCCAGTTCCAGGGTTAATCAGAGGATTAGATTTTGTAAAAATTACAGGGCACATTAATAATTCCAATGGTTCTACAAACACGACATTCAACGGAAGAGTGGTGATCAATATCTTTGATAAAAGATTAAATAAAACAACATTAAATAATGATGGAGGTTTAACTCCTGTTTTACAATATACAGAAGAAGGAAGTGCTATTGTAAAAGCTTCCGGAACTGCTGTAAACGGAGTATTCACCGTAGAATTTTATGTTCCGAAAGATATCAATTATGCAGTTGGTGAAGGAAGATTATTAGGATATGCTGATAATAAATCTATTGACGTGTTCAACAATCAATCGGTTCAGGTAGGTGATATCAACCCTAATGGAATCAACGATAACGAACCGCCAAGAGTAAAGTTGTATATGAACAATACAAACTTTGCAAATGGAGGAATTACAGACCAAAACCCAATGCTTCTTGCATGTGTAACTGACGACACAGGAATAAATTCTACAGGTTCTGGTATTGGTCACGATATTACTGTATATTTGGACGGTCAAATTATAAATACCATCGTTTTAAATGATTTCTTTGCTTCAGGGGAAGGAAATGGATGTCTTAATCCGGGCTTAGCAGATTATCAAAAAGGGAATGTATCTTACCCTTTTAGAAATTTAGCGATAGGACAACATCAGTTGACATTTAAAGTTTGGGACATAAACAATAATTCGACAACTGAAACGTTAAACTTTGAAGTTAAAGATGAGGCAGATCAGCACTTGGTGATCAACAGACCATTAAACTGGCCAAATCCTTTTACAAACAAAACATACATTCACTTTGAGCATAATTGCGATGATATTTTAGATGTAAACGTTCAAATCTATACTATTACAGGAAAATTAGTAAGAACTTTGAGTCAGCCAGTAGTTGCAGAACCGTTCCTACAGGGCTTCAGAACACCTCGTCAGGCAATAGAATGGGACGGAAAAGATGATTTTGGTGATACCGTAGCAAAAGGTACGTATATTTTTAAGATATTTGCAAAAAGTCAAAATCAAGAAAAATGCAAAGGAAGTGCTACAGCTGTAGAAAAAATGGTACTTTTGAAGTAAAATAATAAACAATTAAGAATATCAATAAAAAACTGATAATATATAAAAGACAACATATGAATTTAACTACTAAATTGCTTTTGGGGATTGGTTTGAGTGCTGGGTTTATAGGCTATGCGCAAGATTTGAATCAGGTAAGACCTGTATTAACCGGAGCTCCATTCTTGAGAATTGCACCAGATGCAAGATCAGGAGGTATGGGAGACCAAGGGGTCGTTACTTCCCCGGATGCTTTTTCTCAATTCTGGAATGCAGCAAAATATCCTTTTAGCAGAACAAGTTCTTCTGTGGGTATCAACTATACACCATACATGGGAAAACTTACTAATGATGTATTTTTACTGTATGGAGCATTCCATAAATTCTTAGGTCAGGAAGAAAGATCTACGATATCAGCAAGTATTTATTATTTCAATATGGGTGAGGTAGACCTTACTTCATTGGTAGGTAATGACGTTACTTCTAACGGTACCTCTAAGCCAAACGAATTCTCAATTGATGTTGCATACGGTCTGAAGCTTTCTGATTCATACTCAATGGCAGTTACAGGTAGATTTATTCGGTCAGATTTGGCCGGTGGATTCAACACAGATACTACATTGAAACCAGCAAATAGCTTTGCCGTTGACGTTTCAGGATACTATACTTCTCCTAAATTTTCAAGTTTTGGAGGTTATGATGGTAAATTGAATGCAGGTTTTGCAGTAACCAACTTAGGTCCAAAATTAGACTATACAGGAAACGAAGAATCAAGGTCTTATCTTCCGACAATGGCTAGATTAGGTATTGGTTATGATATGTATCTGGATGATGTAAACAGAGTTGGATTGAGCGTTGAAGGTTCAAAAATATTGGTACCTGGATCTGAATTTATTGGAAACGACCCAAGAGGAATTCCTCAGTATGCAGTACCAAATGTTGGTGTAATGTCTGGAATCGGGAAATCTTTCAAAAATCCTGAATCAATCATGTACAGTGGTGCTTTAGAATATTCTTATGACAATGCATTTGCGGTAAGAGGAGGCTATTTCCACGAAAGTGAAGTGCAGGGAGCAAGACAGTTTGCTACTGCAGGTATCGGTTTAAAATACCGTTCTTTCGGATTAGATATTTCATACCTTATCAATATGTCTAAAATCAATACCGCTTTAGATAACACCCTGCGTTTCGGTCTTACCTGGAACATCGGTGAAGAAACTTCTAATGTAGATTATTAAGAAACATACAATCAATAGTAAATTCACTATCGGTAAAACTTAAAAAGTCTCATGCTTCATGAGACTTTTTTTATGCAAAAAATTTAAATCTAATCATCAATTTATTTTCTTCACGATTTTCATTAAATTTTAAATAAAAATTCAAATTCACTTACGAAGTAAAACCATCATTTCACATTTAACTCTTATTTTTGCACAATGAATTATTCTTCGGAGCTAAAAAAAATCGTTACCAGCCAATATGTTTATTCTTCCATAAGAATTACATTAGCAACGGTTATTCCGTGTTTGGTTCTCTCCTATTTTGGTTTGCTTAAAGAATATTTTCTTTTTCCTTTAGGTACAAGCTTCGTAGCACTCACCGATCAACCAGGTCCTTTTATAAGAAGACGAAATTCATTAACGTTTGCCATTTTCTGTTTCGTGATTGTTTCAGCGATTGCAAGTTTGGTAAAAGGCATTATTCCGTTGGTTATTTTAGAAATCATCGCTTTCGGAATGTTCTTTTCGTTAATTGGTGTCTACGGACAAAGACTTGCCGCCGTAGGATCGTTAGCTTTGGTTGTTCTTGCCATCTTTATCGACGGACATCTTACCGGAGTTAATATCCTGAAAAGTCTTTTAATTTTTGCTTCAGGATGTATTTGGTTTTTATTGATTTTCTTAATTGTAACAACCATTCAGCCATATAAACTCGCCAGTCAGATGATTGGTGAAAACTATCTTCAGCTCGCAGAATTCCTTAAAATAAAAGCAAATTATTATCAGAAAAATCCTGATTTTGACAGGCTAAGTTTACAGATTATTGCTAAACAAATTGAGATTAAAAATCTGCAGGAAGAAACGAGAGAAACAGTTTTCAAAACAAGAACTATCGTCAACGAATCTACAACCATCAGCAGATTACTGATGCTTACGTTTTTGAATTCAATGGACTTGCACGAGAAATTAATGACTTCGGAAAGCGATTACAAAAAGCTCCAGCAAAGTTTCGAAGACTCTACGATTTTGGTTAAAATTCATGATTATTTAAATATACTTTCTGAAGAAATCGCCAACATCGGAATTTCTTTACAAAGTAGCACCCGTGCAAAACCTGTCTTTAATCTGGAAGCTCGGTCACAAGATTTGAATGTTCATTATTTTGAATTAAGAAATAAAGAAATGAATCCTGATACGCTCGAAAATTTTATGATTTTGAGACAAATCATGATGCGTATCAATGAGATTACAAAGGAAATCAACGAAATATATAAAGTATTTGCTCAAAACGTAAAATTGGCAAAAAGTCTTTCTACAGGTTTAGATTTGAAAAAATTTATGCCGAACGAAGAAAAGATAAATTTTAAAGTTTTAAGAAGCAATATTTCTTTAACCTCATCACATTTTCGTCATGCGATCAGAATTACCATCGCCTTATTGCTGGGATATCTCGTTTCTCAACTTCCGTTTTTAGTAATCGGGCATACCTATTGGATTTTAATCACGATTGTTGCTATTTTAAAACCCGCCTACTCGATTACCAAACAAAGAAATCTTCTGCGTTTCTACGGTACAGTTGCAGGTGCAGTGATCGCTTATGTTATTTTATACTACATTCATATCAATGCGATTCTTTTTGCGATTCTGTTGGTGAGCATGATTTTATGTTTCAGCTTTCTGAAAGGACGATATTTTTGGGCAGTTCTTTTCATGACGATGTATGTTTTTATGAGTTTTAATTTTTTAAATCCGGGAAACGTCAATGTTATTTTTAAGGATAGAATTGTAGATACCATTATCGCAGGAATTATCGCTTTTTTAGTTTCCTATATTGTGCTTCCGGTTTGGGAGCATACGCAGAATTTAGATTTAATGAAAAAATCTGCGGAATCTAATCTTACCTATTTCCACAGTGTAATGTCTAAATTTTTGAATGAAAATTTTGATATTGAAGATTATAAAGTGAAACGTAAAAATGCCATTATCTCACTCGCCAATCTTTCGGACAATTTTCAGCGAATGATTTCTGATCCTAAAAATCAGCAGAAAAAACTGGAAGTGGTACATCAGTTCGTTGCAACTTCACATTTGATTACTGCTTATACCGCTTCGTTATCACAATATGCCAAAGGGAATCACGACTACCCTGAAATAGACTCTGAAAGCTGGAGCAAAAAAATAGAATCTGAAATGAATCAGGTGTCGGCCATTCTAAACGGAGACAAAATCACAGAAACTCTGAGAATGGACAGCCGTCTCGAACCTGAAGATTCTTCTATAGAAAATCTTATTCTTCAGAGAAAAACTGAACTTCTGGAAAAAGAGCATTACGACACTAGAGATCCTAATAAAATTTCCCATTTAACTGAGTTGAAAAACATTCATGATGTGTTGGAACTAATCTATGACGTCGCTAAAGAACAGAGAAAGGTGATTGAAAAATACAGAAAAGAAGAAATTACTCCTCCACAATCGTAAAGCAGTAATCGTCAAAGAATTTCACGCGGGCTTTCAACTCGTCAGAAAACTGATCATCATGCACTCTGCAACTGATATCAAAAAGATGTTTAAGCTCAAAAGGTTTCACCTCATAATGTTTTTTCAGTGACCAGTGTTTTGAATGGTGAATTTTGTACATACTTTCTTTCACACTCCAGATAATCGTATAAAAAGTCACTTCATTATCGAAAGGAATAAATCCTCTTTCATTTTCATAGGTGAATTTATCGATAACTCTTAAAATTTTAGGATTAAATTTTTCAATATCAATTCCGATTTTATTTTTTGAAATGGCAATTGCTGCAAACGGAAAAGAATGGGTAATCGAAATCTCAGCATCTTTTGGGGAAAGAAAAGGCTCTCTATCTTTATAAAGAATTTTAGAGTTGGGCTTCAGGCTTTTCAAAAGTTTTCTCACCATCAAAACTTCCAAAAGCTTTTTAGGATGATAATCTTTTACTTTTTCAACATTCTCCGGCTCCAGAAATTCATCAGGGTTTAGTTCTTCTCCTTCCTCATATTTCCAGATAAGAATAGTTGCAACGTCGTCGGAAAAATCTCTGTAAAGAGGCATGATTTTGATTTAAAAAGTAAAAGTAATAAAAATAGAGGAAGTTTTTACTGATAAGGTTGCGTAAAAATATCTGACAAAATAAAAACCATTACAACTGAAAATATTTTTTTGTTGTAATGGTTTTTTATAAATATTGTTTTATTCTCAACTGATGAATCAATTCATCAATCTGAGATCAATTTACACTAAAGGTTCCTGTTGGCTTAAACAGTGAAAGCTTCCCAATCCCCAAATAATATCCGTAGAATCTATCCCAACAACTTTTCTGTCAGGAAAACAGTTTTGAATAATATCTAAAGCGATCTGATCTTTCTCACATCTGTAAGTAGGAACAATTACCGATTTGTTGGCAATATAAAAATTGGCATACGACGCCGGCAAGCGCTGATCTTCCCAGATTACAGGATCCGGCATCGGAAGTTCTATAATATTTAAAGGAGTTCCGTCCGGCAAACGCATTTCTTTTAACTGTCTCAGATTGGTCTGAAGAATTTCGTAATTTTCATCTTCTACATTATCTTCTACAACGGTAAGAACCGTATTTTCATTCACAAATCTGATGGTATCATCTACGTGGCCATCGGTATCGTCACCAATAATCCCGTCTTCTACCCAAAGAATTTGTTCTACACAGTAGAAATCTTTCAGATACTGCTCCACTTCTTCTTGTGACAAATGCGGGTTTCTGTTTTTATTAAGTAAACAAGATTTTGAGGTTAAAATCGTTCCTTTTCCGTTAAATTCTACCGAACCACCTTCCATGATGATTCCCGGATAAATAACAGGAAGATCAAACTCCGCAGCTATTTTTGTAGGAATCACATCATCCAGTTCGAATGGAGGATATTTTCCGCCCCATGCGTTGAAACCCCAATCTAAAATGATTTTTTGTTCTTCTGCATCCTTATTGATTAAAAACGCAGGACCGTGATCTCTACACCATGCATCGTTGGTTTCGTGAAAATAAAATTCGATATTTTCTAATTTTGCTCCGGCCTGCATAATGCAATCCATCGCAAATTTTCTCATCTCTTCGTCTTTCACATTAATTCTCACAAATTCATCCTGAGAAATAATTTTGATAAATTCAGCATAGTTTGGGTATATTTCCTGCAATTTATCAGGCCAAGATTCTTCTTTGTGAGGCCAAGACAACCAGGTTGCTTCGTGCTCTTCCCATTCTGCAGGAAAACGGTAACCCATTTGTTTGGGTGTTTTATTTTGCTCTGTCATTAGTCTTCGTCAATAAAACGTTTGGTAATCGGCGAATAAGTTTCAATTCTTCTGTCACGAAGGAATGGCCAATGTTTTCTCATATAATCGGTTTGAGCCAAATCTACTTCCGTTACAGCCACTTCTTCCTGATCGTGAGAACCTAGGTACAACAACTTACCTTGTGCATTGGTTACAAAACTTCCGCCCCAGAATTTCATTGCGCCATCCTGTTCAAATCCCACTCTGTTTACAGAAACTACAGGAAGTCCGTTGGCAACCGAATGAGAACGCTGAATTGTCTGCCATGCATTGTATTGATCCTGATTGGTTTCTTCATCCTGCGTAGTATCCCAACCGATTGCAGTAGGATAAAACATAATATCGGCTCCCATTAAAGCAGTAATTCTTGAAGCTTCAGGATACCATTGATCCCAGCAGATTAGAACGCCCACTTTTCCAAATTTTGTAGGGAAAATTTTGTATCCTAAATCTCCGGGCGTAAAATAAAATTTTTCATAAAACGCAGGATCATCCGGAATGTGCATTTTACGGTATTTTCCTAAATAAGTTCCGTCTGCATCAATAACAGCCGTAGTATTATGGTATAAACCTTGAGCACGCTTTTCGAAAAGGGAAGCAATAATCACTACACCCAACTCTTTTGCAACCGGTGCAAGTGCTTCTGTAGAAGGCCCAGGAATAGCCTCAGCCAAATCAAAATTATCGTAATCTTCTACATCACAAAAATAAAGCGAAGTGAATAATTCTTGTAAACAGACAATCTGTGCACCTTTCGCTGCGGCTTCTCTTATTTTTTCGATGGCCTTATTCAGATTTTCCTGCTTATCTGCAACACAAGACATCTGAACAGTACCTATTTTTACTTTTGACATGTTTTGAATTTTTATGGTACAAAAATAATATTTTTAAAATAGATACCGAGCTACTTTATCAAATGAATAGTCGCCTTCTATTAGAGTTTAACAGAATCTCATTTTAATCATAAAAAAACCTCATAGCTTGGGAAGTCTATGAGGTTTCTATTAATTTAATTCTAATTAAAACTGGAATGGAAGAATAAATATGAATACATATTCGTTCATCCAAATTGTAGCTGAAAATTATTTCGGCTGGTGATTCTGGTCATTTCTGTGTTCCATGATTTCAAGATTTGCATCTACAAAATAAGCACTTCCGAAACCGTTTACGTAAGCACCTTTTACAGGAGTTAAAGCAATTAAAATAAAATCTTTCATTTCAGAAATTACTTCCACAACCTTACCGTGAGTTTCTTTTAATTGACTAATCACTGTACTCCACGTTTCAGAATCTCTTTCGATTTGAGAAGTTGAGGCTTCGATGGTTAATCTCTCACGAGCATAGATTTGTTTTGTAGCAGACTCATCTTCGATAAACATGATTGAAGTTTTTCGTCCTTCAGAAAGGTTTCTTGTGTGCTTCGCCATGAAAGACACTAATATATAAAAAGAGTTATCAACTTGTACAAACGGGGCATAGCTTGAGTTTGGAGTCCCTTCTGCATCTACAGTTGCCAAAATAACACTTTGGGCTCTTGCAATCAGTTCTTTCACTTTTGGAGCCAAAGGTTTAGCCTGTCTTTGAGCTTCTTCCTGAGTATGATTCATAATAAAGATTTATTTCCAGTAAAAATACATTATTTAGAATTAAAATAAATAAAATTAAGACTGTGAAATCTCATATTTGTAAAGTTAAAGCTTGTTTTTTTATCTAAATTATATGTTGTAATTTTGCACTGTAATAATTTGAATTTAAAATCATTCATTATATATGAGTACTACAACACAATACGTTCCTTATAAAGTTAAGGATATCACCCTTGCAGAATGGGGAAGAAAAGAAATTACTTTGGCAGAAGCTGAAATGCCTGGTTTGATGTCTATTCGTGAAGAATATGGTCCATCTCAACCGCTTAAAGGAGCAAGAATTGCAGGATGTCTTCACATGACGATTCAGACTGCTGTTTTGATCGAAACATTAGTTGCTCTTGGAGCTGAAGTTACTTGGTCTTCTTGTAATATTTTCTCTACTCAGGATCACGCTGCTGCTGCTATTGCTGCTGCAGGAATTCCGGTTTACGCTTGGAAAGGTCTTAACGAAGAAGAATTTGACTGGTGTATCGAGCAGACTTTATTCTTCGGTGAAGACAGAAAGCCATTAAACATGATTTTGGATGATGGTGGTGATTTGACAAACATGGTTTTTGACAGATACCCTGAATTTACAAAAGACATCAAAGGACTTTCTGAAGAAACAACTACAGGAGTTCACAGATTGTACGAAAGAATGAAAAACGGAACTTTGGTAATGCCTGCAATCAATGTAAATGATTCAGTGACAAAATCTAAGTTTGACAACAAATACGGATGTAAAGAATCTGCAGTAGATGCTGTAAGAAGAGCTACAGACATTATGTTGGCTGGTAAAAGAGTTGTAGTTTGCGGATACGGTGACGTTGGTAAAGGTACTGCCGCTTCTTTCAGAGGTGCTGGTTCTATCGTTACTGTAACTGAAATTGATCCAATTTGTGCTTTACAAGCTGCAATGGACGGTTTTGAAGTAAAAAGATTAGATACTGTAGTTGATAACGCAGATATTGTAATCACTACAACTGGTAACTTCAACATCGTAAGAAAAGAGCATTTCTTAAAATTAAAAGATAAAGCAATCGTTTGTAACATAGGTCACTTCGATAACGAAATCGATATGGCTTGGTTGAACGAAAACTATGGTCACACAAAATCTGAAGTGAAGCCACAAGTTGACATCTATACTTTGGAAGAAGGTAAAGAAGTGATCATCCTTGCAGAAGGTAGATTGGTAAACCTTGGTTGTGCTACTGGTCACCCAAGTTTTGTAATGTCTAACTCTTTCTCTAACCAAACTTTAGCTCAAATTGAACTTTGGACTAATTCTGAAGCTTACGGAAATGAAGTTTATATGTTGCCTAAGCATTTAGATGAAAAAGTAGCGGCTTTACACCTTAAAAAACTAAGCGTTGAGCTAGAAGTACTTTCTACTGAACAAGCTGAATATATTGGTGTAGATGTGAAAGGACCATACAAGCCTGAGTATTACAGATACTAAATAATTATTGTCATGTTGAGCTTGTTGAAGCATCTCATATAAAAGAAAATCCCATTATTCAAAATAGTGGGATTTTTTATTGTCAATTCTTTTCAATCTCAATAAGGAATTCTTATTTTTGAACAATTAAAATTTAAAAATGAGAAAGCTTTTTGTCCTTAGTTTAATGAGTTCAGTTTTATTCCTAAACAGCTGCGAAAGTGAAGATGAAATTGAATTTATTACTGATCCTGTGGAACAAAGGATATTGTTGAGCAAAGTCACTACAGTGTATTATGACAATCCTGCAAATCCTCAAACAACTGTTGCAAATTTCACTTACAATAATCAGGGAGATTTATCCAAAATGATATCTGAAGGAAGAACTTCAATTTTCGAGTACGATACAGCCGGAAAACCTTCAAAAATAAATTACTATAATTCTGCGGGAACTTTAGAGTATTATTTACTGTATACCTATGCTAATAACGAACTCCAGAATACTAAGGCAATTTACAGTAATCCAGACTTCAATAGAACCATCACTTATACTTATGATAATGGCAAGGTGGTTACTTCCACTCAATGTCAATCAGCAAACTGTTCCAATCCGAGTATCTCTTTATATACATACAACGGAGAAAACATCACCGTAGAAACATCTGAAACTGGAGGCACTTTTTCTTCGAGCAGGAAGCGCGAATATTTATATGATAATCAAATGAATCCATTTACTTTTACCAACAAATATTTCAGAATAATGATGGGTGGAGCATACCCTTTAAGTAAAAACAATTATTCTTCAGAAAGAATTAGTTATAAAGACAGTTCAGGCAATTGGGTACAGAATCAGCAAGTCATTTATGAAATTCAGTATAACAGCGCACAATTACCTATTCAAGTTGTTGGGAAAACTACAAGTGGCACTAATTATGTAAAATATAATTACGAGTACATTGTTCAATAATTATTGTTTAATATTTCTCCACCCCAGATAAGGGTAATTTCACATTGTTATTTAATTAATCAGTTAATTTCTTTACTAAATTTCTTCAGAAAGTAATTTTAACTCATCATTTTCCAGATAGAGTGACAAAGTTTATATTTAATCAACAGTCATTCACAAAAAAATAATATATTTGGATGAATTAAACATTAAAAACATAAACAATGAAAAAACAGGGAGTTTCAAATGCGTTTGTCGCAGCTTCGTGGGTCGCTTTGGGCGCAGGAATGATAGGGTATATTGTAGGTCTTGTAAGAGCAGAGATGCAGCTGAATGAGAAAGGATATTATTTTGTAATTCTCTTGTACGGATTATTTGCGGTAGTATCTTTACAAAAAGCTGTACGAGACAGAATGGAAAACATCAAAGTGACCGATATCTATTACGGAATCTGTTGGTTTGCTACTTTATCATCAATTGTTTTGTTAACTGTAGGTTTGTTTAATGCCACCATTTTGCCTAGTGAAAAAGGCTTTTATGCTTTTGCATTTTTATTGGCTCTTTTTGGCGCAATTGCTGTTCAGAAGAACACCAGAGACAATATGATGGAAGACTAATCATGTAAGATCAATGATACGATGCTCACTTAATTGGTGAGCATTTTTTGTTTCAAAATATCTATTTCACAAGACATTGACATGTCGAAAAATTTATTATATTTACAAAATAATATATTATGAAAATTTCAAAACTAATCTATTATTGTTAAGAATTTATAAACAAATATTCTTTTATAAGTAAGTACATATAATGAAAGTCTATTAATTATTTGTTCTGTATACAAACCCCCAAATATTATTTATGAGAAATTTATTACTGATTGCTATATGCGTTTTTTTCTTTCAAATTACAAAAGCTCAGAATGAGTTTATTACGATTTGGCAACCCGGCATCATCACTACTCCGGTTCTCAATGTCAATGCACCATTTCAGGCAAATTCAAATCAAATATGGTTTCCCGGCACCGGACAAAATTACACCATAAGTTGGGAAGAAATAGGCTTTCCGCAACATAATGGAACAATGACCAACGTGACTTCGAACGGACAGGTTTTGATTGATTTTGGAACCCCATCAAAAGAAGACGGATTAAATACAACATACCGTGTAAAAGTTTCTAATGGTAATGGTGTCTTTCAACAGATAAAGTTTGCCTCACATCAAACTTTTAATCCTATTATTGAAACACAAGTTCCCAACCTGCAAATGCTTGGAAGTGCAGATAAATTACTTATAATTGAACAATGGGGAAATATAGCATGGACTTCAATGAATGCAGCATTTGCAAATTGTCAAAGGATGGTGCTTACCGCTACAGATTCTCCTAATCTCACCAATGTTACGAACGCTTCATTAATGTTTTATTTTGCAAACAGTTTTCTGGGAGCTGATTCTATGCAGAATTGGGATACTTCTACAATAGAAAATTTCAGTTTTATGTTTGCACAGCATCACATCATACCGATTTACACTCCACCAACATTTTCTTTCAACCCAACTCAATTAAGTTCTTGGGATACATCTTCAGCAACCGACTTGAGCTATATGTTTACCGGAAGAAATAATTTTAATCAAAATTTAAATTCATGGGATGTTTCTAAAGTAAAAAACATGAGCTGGATGTTCGCTTTTTGTTCAGCTTATAACCAACCACTTGATAATTGGAACACTTCCAGTTTACAGAATATTCATAATATGTTCTTTTCCGCTTCTTTATTTAATCAGCCCCTAAATAATTGGAACACTTCCAATGTAACAAATATGAACAGAGTTTTTACATTCAGTACTCAATTTAATCAACCTTTAAACTCTTGGAACGTTAGCAATGTTATAAAAATGTCTAACTTATTTGATGGTGCTTCATCATTTAATCAGTCTTTAGCAAGCTGGAACTTAAGCTCACTTACAGAAGCGAATGTTTTATTAAGAGACACTGCCATTGATTGCAATAATTACAGTTTGACCCTCACAGGATGGGCAGATAATCCTAATACTCCGAATAATATAAATTTAAGCACGGTAGCACCAGCTCAATATGCCGCCAACATCACTTCTAAAAGAGATATTCTGATCAATAAAGGTTGGAATATTATCGGAGATACCGTAGGAAATTGTGTACTATCAACATCAGAAATTAAAACTTTAGAAAATCCTTCCATTTACCCGAATCCAACATCAGATTATATTTATGTTAAAAATTTAAAGAACATAAAAAATTACAAAATATTAGATTCAAGCGGAAGACTGATTATGAATGAAACTAGTAAATCTGAAAAAATTAATGTCAGAAACCTATTAGAAGGCAATTACATTTTACAAATAAATACAGATAAAAATACTTTAAACTTTAAATTTATTAAAAATTAAAGTTTAAAATCTATGTTTATCAAAACCGACCACATCTAAATATGACCATGAAAAAATTCACACTAATTTTTATCTTATTTCTTTTTTTTCAGTTCGGAAAGGCGCAAACTGAATTTATAACCGTTTGGAAACCGGACGGTATTAATCCAAATTTTGTCACTAGTGTTACCGGTCAGAATCCATCTACATCAAGTCAGATCTGGTTTCCGGGTATTGGAACTAATTATACAATTCAGTGGGAAGAAATAAACTATCCGCAACATCATGGAACACTGACCAATGTAACTTCGATAGGTCAAACTTTAATAAGTTTCGGGGCACATCTTAATCCCAATCCAAATCAGGCTACATACAGAGTAAAAGTCAGCAATGGAAACGGAGTTTTTAATCAGATAAAATTTGCAAATTTGACTGGCACACAAGCTTTACCATTATGGACATATGCGGGTAACGCAGACAAATTGCTTGCAATAGAACAGTGGGGTAATATACAGTGGCAATCTATGCAAAATGCGTTTTCATATTGCAGATATGTACAGATCACGGCAACAGATTCGCCAAACCTTTCTTCCGTAGAAGATGCATCGTATATGTTTTACAATGCCAACTCGCTAACAGGACACGCTTCTATGGCTAACTGGAACACCTCAAACATTAAAGATTTTCGAAATATGTTTTCTCACATTAGCTTATTTCAGATTCCCGATACTTTTAATGCTCCCATCAGTTCTTGGAATACATCCAACGCAACCAACTTCAGATATATGTTTGAAAACAGAATTGCATTTAACCAAAATTTAAATAGTTGGGATACATCGGAAGTTACAGATATGGGCTATATGTTTTCCGGGACTCAGGAATTTAATCAACCTTTAAACAACTGGGATACGTCAAACGTGACCGATATGATGTTGATGTTTCATTATAATCCAAATTTTAATCAGCCCTTAAACAATTGGAATATTTCTAAAGTCACAAACATCTCACATATGTTCCATGGATGTACAGCATTCAATCAACCTTTGAACAGTTGGAATACCAGTGCCGTAACAAATTTCAGTACCATATTTGTGTCTGCTTCGAGTTTTAATCAAAGTCTTGAAACATGGAATCTTCCTGCGCTTACTAATGGTTACGTTGCTTTTACAGGTTCGGGCTTAGATTGTGACAATTACAGTGACACACTTACAGGTTGGGCAGATAATCCTAATACAGCAAATAATATTAATCTTGGACCTGTTTTTCTGACATATTCAGTCGATATCATTCCAAAAAGAAATATTCTTCTTAGTAAAGGATGGATCATCAGCAATGATACGGTGGGAGAATGCAGAAAATTATCTACTCACGAAAGTCAGTTAAAAAATACAAGCTCCATCTATCCTAATCCTGCTGAAAATTTTATTTATTTAAAAAATATCAAAGATGCAAAAAGCTACATCATCACAGATATGAGCGGAAGAATGATCACCAAAGATGCTTTGACGAAAGATTTTATCAATATCCAACGCCTAAAGTCTGGAAATTACATTTTGCAGATTATTTCCAAAGAAAAAATAGAAACTTTCAAATTTATCAAAAAATAATATACATAGCTTTAAGTCATTCTCCATCAATATTTCGTTTATGAAAAAAATCACACTACCTTTTTATCTTATTTCTTTTTTTTCAGCTTGGAAAGACACAAAATGAATTTATAACCATCTGGAAACCTAGTAATCAATCAACTACAAAATCATTGATTTCAGTAGCAGAATCGTCCTAAGTAAAAATAATTTTACTGAAAATAGAATCGATGTTTCTTCATTACAAAGAGGCAATTATATTCTAGAAATAGCTTCTGAAAAATCAGTCAAAAATTTTAAATTCATCAAAAAATAAAACAAAAATGCCTCGCAAAATCACGAGGCATTTATTTTATTTTAAATGTGAATCTTTACAAATCATATAAATTCGGATGCTTTGCTTTGATATCATCCACTGTTCCCAGAACTTTATCTTTCAAAGTATCCTGATAAATCTGAAGTTTTTCTGCAACTTTTTCATCACCTGATCCTAATATTTTCGCTGCTAATATTCCGGCATTTAAAGCTCCGTTCAAAGCAACAGTTGCCACAGGAATTCCGCCAGGCATTTGAAGAATTGATAAAACAGAATCCCAGCCATCAATAGAATTGCTTGATAAAATAGGAACTCCGATTACGGGTAACGTCGTACAGCTAGCCACCATTCCCGGAAGATGGGCTGCTCCTCCTGCGCCTGCAATAATCACTTTCAACCCTCTTTTCTTAGCGTGTTTAGCATAATCAAACATTCTTTCGGGAGTTCTGTGTGCCGAAACTACAGTCAGCTCGTAAGGAATGTCTAAACTTTTCAAAAAATTTGCTGCCAGTTCCATGATTGGCAAGTCGCTCTGACTTCCCATGATAATTCCTACCATTTCTTCAATTTTATTAGATGCTTCAAAGATAAGGATTTTAAAAAAGGATGAAAAGTGAATTTTGCATCGCAAGTGAATAAGTGAAATTGTCCTATATTTCATTCTAAAATAAATATCTTTGCCGTTCGATTTCCCCTACTCCATTGAAAAATTACAAACTTACTTTCGCTGTTCTCACTGTTGCCATTGTGTGGGGAACCACTTTTTTATCCATTCGTGTGGCAGTAGAAACTATTCCGGCTTGGTTTGTTGCGGGAATTCGCCAGCTTTTGGCTGCTATTATTATGTTGATTATTCTGCTCTACCGAAAAGAATTTAAATGGATTGGCTGGAAAGATTTAAAATATCAATTAATTTTCTCTACATTAATGCTCATCATTGCCAACGGAATGACAACCGTTGCAGAAGAATCAGTGACGAGTAGTTTGGCGTCGTTGATGAGTGCCTGTTCGCCCATTGTGGTTTTTCTTGGAAGTGTTGCGATTGGCTTACAGAAATTCAGCTTTCGGGCTTTAATCGGGATTATCCTTTGTTTCAGCGGGATACTTTTTATTTTTTGGGACGGCTTGAACGATTTGTCAAATCCCGATTATCTGATGGGAATTATTTTCCTTTTTGTGGCAATTTTGGGATGGGCTTCGGGAACCATTTTTACTAAAAAATTAAATCTTCAAAGCAAAAACATCACCCTGAATCTTTTCTACCAATTTATGTTTGCAGGAATCATTCAGCTTATTTTCGCCTTTCTTTTCTCAGAAAATTACAATTTTGAAAATTGGAGTTTAGTGAGCGTTTCAGCCATGCTATACTTGGCTGTTTTTGGTTCTGTTGCTGCATTTTTCGCTTTCCATTATGCGTTGACTAAAATTTCTCCGGTGCAGGTTTCTATTTTAGCTTATGTCAATACTATTATTTCCATATTTTTAAGTTGGTTGATTTTAGATGAAAAAATTTCAGCCAAATTTATTATTGCTGCATTTTTAATTATTCTCGGAGTTTTTATCACCAATTATAATCCGGAACTATTTAAAAGAAAGAGAGTTGAAGAATAATTCTGCGATAAAAAGTTTACACAAAAAATAAAAATATTCTTACAAAAACCATTTTTAAATTTTTCTTTGTCACAATTTTTGCCTATATTTTTAGAATAATTCGTGCATTATGACAAAAAAATCTCTTTTTATATTCCTACTTCCAATTATAATTTTCGATGGCTGCTCTGACAAAGAAAAAAACCAAGAACTTATTGACCGAGAAAATTCACTTTTAGAAAAAGAAAAAATTTTCGCACAAAAAGAAGCAGATTATCAGTCGCTTATCAAAATGAGGGACAGTATTTTTAATAAAAAAGATACAATACAAATCTTCAAAAAATGGCCAGACGAGGTCTTTGGATCTTGGACGGGCAAAGTGATCTGCACAGAATCATCATGCAGTGATTACGTAATAGGTGACCAAAGGATTGATACGTGGGAGTTTGATAGTGATTCTACCCAAATGATTTCAAAAATTGTGAATAATAATAAACTGGTGAGAATATACTCTGGTTCGTACGAAAATCAGGAAGTTAAACTAAATTATAAAACCGACTCTACAGCAAGTAAAAATGTAGAAATGAGCGTTATTATCAATGAGATTTCGCCAACCAAAATGAAAGGTATCCGAAGCATAACGGTAGACAATAAGTGTACTGCTAAGTTTTCTGTAGAACTCACAAGACCTTCAAAATAAAACATTTATGATTTTAAGCTTACACAATCTCAGTCTTCCCTTTGAAGATCCTGTTCTGAAATTTTTGCTGGTTCTGATTATTATTTTGGCAGCACCACTTCTCTTGAATAAAATAAAAGTTCCGCATCTGTTAGGGTTGATTATCGCCGGAGCCATCATTGGTCCCAACGGATTTAATGTTTTGGCAAGAGACAGCAGCATCGTTGTTACCGGAACTACGGGACTACTTTACATCATGTTTCTCGCCGGACTCGAAATCGACATGGGAGATTTTAAAAAAAATAAGTGGAAAAGCTTAGGATATGGTGGTTACGCATTTATTTTTCCTTTTATTCTGGGATATATCGGTTCATACTATTTACTTGATTTTTCAGTGATGACTTCTGTACTTTTTGCAAGCTTATTTTCATCACAGACACTGATTACCTACCCTCTCATCAGCAAATTAGGTATTGCAAAAAACAGGGCGGTAAACATCACTGTGGGAGGTACAATGATTACCGATGTAGCAACATTACTGGTTTTGGCAGTTGTCGTTGGTATGGTACAGGGCGATGTAGGGACAGCATTTTGGGTAAAACTGACGGGATCATTTGTGGTTTTCGGTTTAATCGTTCTGGTGGTTTTCCCTTTGATTGGAAGATGGTTTTTTAAAAAAGTAGATGACAAAATTTCACAGTATATTTTTGTGCTGGTAATGATTTACCTTGCGGCTCTTTTGGCAGAATTAGCAGGAGTTGAAGCAATTATTGGGGCTTTCTTTGCGGGTTTGGCTTTAAACAGATTGATTCCGCATACATCTTCTCTAATGAACAGAGTAGAATTTGTAGGAAACGCAATTTTCATCCCGTTTTTCCTTATCAGTGTTGGAATGCTGATAGATTTCAAAGTGTTTTTCAATAGCTTTGAAACTTTAAAAGTTGCAGGTATCATGCTTGTTGCTTCCATTGGTGGTAAGTACATTTCTGCAATTATTAGTCAGAAAACATTTCGTTTTACAAAAGACGAAGGTATTTTAGTCTTCGGTTTAAGCTCTGCTTCGGCGGCTGCAACGTTGGCTACAGTGATGGTTGGGTATAATATTATTCTTTCGGAAAGTGAAACCGGAGAACCTGTGAGATTACTGAATGAGCACGTTCTGAATGGAAGTATTCTGCTTATTTTAATTTCTTGTACTGTATCATCATTCATTTCGATGTCAAGCGCTCAGAAAATAGCAGCGAAAGAAAACGAAGACACTGTCACCGGAAACAACCATGAAGAGGAAAACATACTGTTAGCCTTAAATTATGAGAGCACTGTTGAAAGAATGGTGAATTTGGGAATTTTAATTAAAGCCCATTCCAACACCGAAGATTTTTTTGCTTTAAATGTCATTAACGAAGATAAAAATGAATCTTCTGTAAAAAATGCTGAAAAACTTCTACATCAGGCAACTGATACTGCAGCTTCGGCTGACGTAAAATTGCAGGCCTTAAAAAGATATGACAATGACGTCATCAACGGCGTCAACAATGTGATCAAAGAACAAAAAATCACTGATCTGATTATCGGATTGGAAGATAAGAAAGGCTTTTCCACTTCTTTTGCGCATAATCTGTACAACGGTTATTTGCAAAATGATGATGTAAACGTTTTTGTATATCACGCTGCCCAACCACTTTCTACCATTAAAAAATACGCAGTGATGATCCCTGAAAATGCACACAAGGAAGCAGGATTTTTCCATGCACTCGTTCGTGTTTGGAATATCGCAAGAAATTCGGGTGCAACGATTGTATTTTATGCTCCTGAAAACATCCTCAATATTTTACAGAAAATTATTAAAAAAGCCAATATCGAAGCTGAATTTATCATAATGAACACTTGGAAAGATGGCGAGGAAACCGCAGCTCAAATTAAAGAAGATGAAGGTTTGATTATTTTTATGGCGAAAAGAGGAATGCAATCTTATCTTCCAAGAATGAGAATGATTCCTGAACTTTTAAACGGAAGACTTCACGATAATAATTATTTGTTGATTTTTCCATATTCAGAATTTAAACAGGAGAATATTGAAAGGCGCTCTGTAGGAAATCATGATGATTTTATGGAAATCGGGAATGTGATTAAGAAGATTTTTAAGTAGTTTTAAAGAAAATTTCTCACAAAACCTTTTAAACCAAATTATAAAAACAGCATGAAAAAAGTACTCATCATCTCCATCTCAATAATCATTCTCATTATTTTATCAATAACAATTTACTGGAATCTTCCGATTGAAATAACCAGAAAATCTGACATCAAATTTGGAACTGAATTGATTGAGAAAATTGACGATTACAAAAAAAACAATGGAAAACTTCCTGAAGTAAATGATTGGCAGACATTAGAAAAATTAGGTTTACAAAAGGATAATGTAGAAAAACCAGTTTATACGAAAGACCAAAACGGAAATTATGAGTTAGTTTATATCGATGGCTTCGACGGGCCTTATTTACTATGGAATTCACAGGAAAGAAAATGGACCATTGATTTTCCTAAAATAGCATCAAAATAAGAAAAGACTGCTTTTGGGCAGTCTTTCTCAATATATTTTAAAAATCTTAAGCAATCACTCTTACCATCGCTTTCACTTCTACCAATTTCTCCATCAGCTCTTCTCTGGAATCTGCCAGAACATTGATGTGCCCCATTTTTCTGCCGGGCTTAGTTTCCGTCTTTCCGTAAAGGTGAATGTATGTTTCAGGAAGCTTTAAAACCTCTTCCATTCCTTCATAAATTACTTTCCCGGAAAATCCTTCTGCACCGACCAAATTCAGCATTCCGCTATAAATAATGGCGTCAGTATCTGCTAAAGGTAAATTTTTCACCACTCGATACATTTGTTCAAACTGAGAATTGGCGTTCCCTTCCTGACTTTGGTGACCTGAATTATGAAGTCTCGGAGCCGTTTCATTCACCCAGACTTTTCCTTCTTTATCTAAAAATAATTCAATGGCAAACAATCCCGGAGAATTGACAGCCTTCAAAAATTTCTCTGTAATTGAATCAATCTGATTTTCAACCTCTTCACTTAAAAAAACCGGACAAATATTAAAATCAAGCAAGTTTAATTTCGGATCGGCAACCATTTCTGTTACAGGAAAAGTTTTGGTTTCTCCGTTTTCGTTGATGGCAACAATCACAGAAAGCTCTTTATCAATATCAACCAGATTTTCCAAAATGGAATCTTCCGTCCATAGATTTCTCAAATCTTCAGAAGAACGGATAATCTGCACACCTTTTCCGTCGTAACCGCCGGTATTGAGTTTCTGTACAAATGGGAAAGCGATCTTTATTTCGTCTGAACTTCCGTCCATAATTTCAAAATCCGGACTTGGAATATTGTGTTCTTTGTAAAATTTCTTCTGGAGAATTTTTTGCTGAATGGTCTTAATAATCTGAGCATTCGGAACCACTTTTACCCCTTGGTTTTCTAATTCTGCCAAAGCATCTGCGTTGACGTGTTCGATTTCAATCGTAACCACATCTTTATCTTTTCCGAAATCTAAAACCGTCTCGTAATCATTGAAACTTCCTTGTGTAAAATATGAAATATTGTGACAAGGCGCATCTGAAGCCGGATCTAAAGTGTAAAATTCATCATCATACTTCAGTGCTTCCTGAATGAGCATTCTTCCGAGCTGTCCGCCACCTAAAATTCCTATTTTCATTTTTTATTTTAATTTTTTATTAGATTTAAATTTATTGAATCTTGTCAATTTTCAAATACCCCAATCCCATTAGATTTTCCTGATTTTCTTCCTCAGATTTATTTAAAACAATCGAATACTTTTCTTTCATTTTTTCCGGAAGGATATCATTTACATTAAAAATATCATCAATGTCAACTCCATGCTTATCATCAATATGACTTACCGCTCCTTCAAAACCCATCATCTTATAAAACTCAGTTTTCTTGGCCTTTTTTACAATTTCAGCCATTGAAGTTCCGACCATTAAATGCTGCTCGTGAAATTCTTCAAAATAACCTTTTTTATATCCGCCTAAATTGATAAAATATAATTGATTTTCTGAAAACGCCTGCCCTTTTTCGACAATTTCCACCTCAAAACCATCGGCAAACTTAACTTCCTGATAGCAATCTATATGAATTTTCCCGTCGGCTTCTTTCCAGAAATCTTTCATATCGGGAACTAAATCTTTTAGATTTTCTGCGATGCCAAAAAAAACATCATGCTGCTCAATATTTCTGCCTTTGGGAGTTGCTCCCAGAATGACATAAAATAACTTCATCTTGAATTTTATTTTTGCAAAAATACGGCAAAAAATAATCTTGAGTTAATGTTTGCCTGAAAACCGCAATAGTTTTATATTTGTAGCATGTCGGAGATCATTATTCTTTTTCTTGGCGCTATCTCAGCAGGTCTTTTGGGTTCACTTACCGGTTTAGGAGGAGGAGTTATCATTATCCCTTTACTGACGCTGGGTTTTGGCGTTCCGATGCACTATGCAATCGGAGCTTCATTGATTTCGGTAATCGGAACTTCTTCCGGAGCTGCCGTAGCTTTTGTAAAAGAAGGCTTCACCAATATGAGAATCGGGATGTTTCTGGAGATTGCTACAACTTCAGGTGCCATTGTTGGCGCTTTGGTTTCCGGAATGCTGAATCCTAATACGATCGGAATTATCTTCGCAAGTATACTTTTGCTTACCGTTATTTTAAATCTTAAAGGAAAACCAGATCATCAGGAACCCCGGATTAAAGGGTCTTTAGAAGATAAATTAAAATTATACGGAACTTTCCCCGATAAAGGAATTCTAAAAAGTTATTCAGCAAGAAATACCGTTCCCGGATTTTTCATGATGATGTTTGCAGGCGCAATGTCCGGACTTTTAGGAATTGGTTCCGGCGCTTTGAAAGTTTTGGCAATGGATAACATGATGAGGTTGCCGTTTAAGGTTTCTACCACGACAAGCAACTTTATGATTGGCGTAACTGCGGTTGCAAGTTCACTGATTTATTTCCAGAGAGGTGAAATTATTCCTGTAATTGTGGCTCCTGTTTTGGTAGGCGTTGTTGTTGGAAGTTTCATCGGATCTAAAACTTTAATGGTTTCAAAAACGAAAAAACTCAAGACATTTTTTGCCATCGTGATTACGATTCTTTCAGTGTATATGATGTATAACGGAATTAGAAGCAACTTCTCATGAGAAAGCATTTCACTGACGTAGACTTGAACCGTTCTGTTGGAAATCTCCTTCGTTTGGGCGTTATTTTATCGGTTATCACTTCACTGGTAGGTTTTGTTAAACTTTTCACGGAAGGTTTTAAAATGCCCCGAAAATACAAGCTTCTCGACATGGGAACGTCTTCCGAAAAAGTCTGGAGTCATTTCTGGGAAACGCTTTGTAAAGGAGAAGGTATGGCCATCATTCAATTAGGAATTCTGATGTTGATTTTCACTCCTTTGATGAGAATTATATTCGCTTTAATCGGATATTTAAAAGAAAAAGATTACACTTACGTTATTATTTCTTCTATTGTTTTAGCAATTATGGCCGTAAGTTTCTTTACGGGTTATGCTCACTAATTATCACTGGTGATTGATAAAATATTTTCTTAAATTTAATTTTCATAAAATTCTAATGGAAGCTGATCTGGATCTTGGGTAAAGAAAAATTCTTTTCCGGTGAATTCATCAATTCGGATTTCTTCACAATTTAATCCTTTTTCAATCAATTCTTCTCTTTTTGCGTTTATGTTTTCAACAGAAAAAGCCAAATGTCTTAAACCGCAAGATTCAGGTCTAGAAGGTCGTTGTGGCGGATTGGGAAATGAAAATAATTCAATCACATAATGTTCTCCAATAGCTAAATCCAGCTTGTAAGACTGTCTCTGTTCACGATACACTTCACGGATAATATTTAAACCTAAAATCTCGGTATAAAACTTTTTTGAAACTTCGTAATCTGAACAGATAATGGCAATGTGATGAATCTTCATTTTTAAAATTATTTATTACAGTTTGTTCTTCGTGTATCGATTAAATATTGAATTTTCCAGACATCATTTTGTTTGACGAGCTGAAAACTATTGGCTCCACAGTGTGAAAATTTTCCTTTGAAATAAAATTCATAAGGTGTAAAAACACTCGCCAGATTTCCATCAATGTGAATGGCTTCAAATCTAATCTTCTCGTCTGCATCATTATTCGATAGCTTAGAAATTGAATTTACAAAATCTTGAACTTTATCCGTTTTTACAGTATTGTTTTTTGTAATAGTTTGCAGAATTGCATCATCTGCGAACACAGATTTTATCATCGTAGTATCAGCATTTTTCATGCCTTTAAAAAGTTTTTCTACACTTTCTTTTACTGCATCTTTTTCAGTTTTTTGGGCGAAACAAAACGAACTTAAAAATAATAGAACGATAAAAACTTTTCTCATGATTCAGTTTTAAATTTTAGAGCCTTTTTTAAAATTAAATGGTAAAAACTCGTACAGAATATTTCCATTAAAGAAAACAAATATAATAAATTGATTGTCAGTTTTTTGTCTTATTCTTTTAAATAACTTTTTGGCAATAAATCAATTAAGTTAAATGAAAAATTATTCTACAACATTAATAACAATCAATGGCAATTTATAAAAAAGTCTTTACAAATCGACCGCAGAAAACAAAAATTTGGAAACCATACAACAAATAAAACAGCAATTCAATTTATTTCAGTTTCATTCCTAATATTCTCACTTTATCCATCCACTTTCTGCGTTGTGTTTCATCTGAAGTTTTAATAATTCCGATAATGGTTACTTTTACAGGCTTCACTCCGCAAAATTCCAATATTGATTTCTTGAGCTGGTTAATACTCGGACGACCAAAAAACATTCGGTAATACCATACAGGTTGATCCATTGTCGTGATAATATGTGCCGTTTTCCCTGCAAGCAGTTTATCCCACCAGACAGAATTCTCACGGTATCTGAAAGCCAATCCGGGAAGAAAAAGTCTGTCAATAAATCCTTTCATTATAGCCGGAAAACCGCCCCACCAAACAGGATGCACCCATACAAGGTGGTCTGCCCAAAGAATTTTTTCCCATGCTTCAAGTAGGTCAGGTTCAAGATCTGTTCTTTTCTGATAACCATATTTTAAATTTGGATCAAACTGAAGATCTGCAATAACAATCTGTTGAACCTTTGCGCCCGCTTTTTCTGCACCTTCCCTGTAGGCATTCGTAATGCCGAAATTGAAAGATTCCCGGTTGGGATGGCCGTTGATGATGAGTATATTTTTCATATTTTTGTTTCAATAGTTATCCCTTCATATTCAGCCAATGACTGATAAAGTTTTTTCGGATCATGAAGCTGATGGGCAAAATATATTTTGTTTTTAAAATCGCCATGAAGTAGCATTTCAGCGTGCAAAACAGCAGCAAGTGCTGTGAGTTCTGCCTGTCCTTTTTTGCTTTGAAGACTTAGTTTTTTTTCTCTCTGATCATCTTTGATTACAATTTCAAATACAGACTGGTCACCGTTTCCACTCGAACCGAAAATGACCCGACGTGCCTTTAATGATAAAATACTGAAAATCCTTAATTTTTGAAATGTTCCCAAAAGCCAGGTGATGAATTTTGAATCATAGGTCATTTTAACATTGACTGTAGGTATTTTTTCAATCTGATTTAAAATGTAAAGATCCGGAACATCAAAGTTATAAGCCTGTCGCTTTCCGATTCCGAAAGAAAACTTAAAATCTTCAGAATTAAGAAAATGTCTTACAGATATCTGTCGGTTACTCTGATAGCTGATAAATGGTCTGGCCACATTCTCAGCCATAAAATGAGCGGAACTTTCTCCTGCAAGATCCTTTATAGAATAGTATACATACAATTTTACTTCTTGAATGTTTTCGGGATTATGAGATAGAATATTCATAAGTCCGCTGACGAGTCCTCCCATCCATCCTGAACTGAATACGATTCTGCTGTTGATATTTTGAGTCGTTTTTGCTATAGCCAGAGCTTTCACAAGATCAGGCGTCGGTTTTGTAATATCAATGTAGTCAATACTGTTATCAATAGCAAACCTGAGAATATGATCGTCTTGATCATTGACGGCAAGAATGATAAGATCGATATTTCTGTTTACAATAGCCTCGAAAGTTTCAGGCTTATTGACATCAATCATTATATCATATTCCGTGATCCCTTTTTTACGGCTGCCAATATAAATATTATATTCTTGATTTCTGGAACGCAGAATCCTGTGTATCGTTTTTCCAACTATTCCTTTTCCTCCGACAATTAAAATATTTGAACCCATACTGTTTTATTTTTTCACAAAACTACAGGAACGCACATTCCAGACACAGGACAAATGTCTAAAAAGAAATATCTTTTCTGAGACGGCTTAAATGACGTTGTGTAATTCCCAGATATGTAGCCAGATACTGAAGCGGAATCTGTTGAATGAAACTCGGCTGATTTTTCAGAAGCTTCTCATATCTTTGCGAAGCATTATTTCTCTGAAGCTGAAAATACCGTTCTTCAAGTTCCATATATTCCTGTTCTGCTATTATTTTCAGAAAAAGAATCCATCTTGGGTTTTCGCGGAAAAGAGCTTCCACTTTATCTTTATTGAGTACAAAAATATCTGCATCTGCAATTGCCTGTGTAGTTTCTTTGCTGGGTTTTCCTGAAATAAACGATGAATAGGAAGCCACAAACTCATTGGGAAATCTGAAACAGTAGGTGATATCTTTACCGTCCGCAGTTGTATAAAAAGTGCGGAATATTCCGTTCTGAACAAAGGCTATTTCTTTACAGCTGTCATTTTCCTGTACAAAATATTCATTTTTCAACAGTTTTCGGGTCTCAATCAGCTGGGCAAAATCTTCAATTTCTTTGTCTGAAAATATTTTAAAACTTTGAATGTAACTAAGAATCATTATGCACTGATTTTATAGAAATTATTAATCAAATATAATTCTTTATCTGCTCCTTTAAGTTGAAATGATTATGATATTACTCACCATTAATAGAATTTAATTCATATGAAAACTCGTGGCGCATTATAAAAAAAGTTGACTAAAATATCTCTAATTTTATAATGCACTAAGGGTAGTATATGATTCAACTCAGCTTTGTTAAGAAATTTTAAATTGAGACTGGCACGAAATTACCTGAAAATATCTTACTTTTATTGGTTTATTTTAAGAAATATGTGGGAAACTTACCTTGTTTTAAGTGCTTTATTACTGATTTTAACGGTATTACCAAAAATTCCAAATCCGCATTGGATTTTTCGCTTTCCCGATTTTGGTAAAATTCAGATCACTTATTTTACCATTGTTACTTTCGCTTTGGGATTTATAATCGAAAAAACCGAATATTTCTGGTACATTCAAGGTTTGTTACTGGCCATGATTATTTATCACGGCTTTACGTTGATTAAATACACTAAGTTTTATAAAGTAAAAAGGCATCAACAAACGGAAAACTCATCTAAAAAGCATCATTTTATTTCTGCAAATGTTTACCAATTTAATAAAGATTATCACAAATTTATTGACCTTATAAAAAAACATCAGCCTGATGTCTTTTTAACGATGGAAAGCAACGGAGATTGGGAGAATGCTTTACAGGTTTTGGAAAAAGACTATCCTTACCAGCATAAAGTAACGCTTGAAAATACCTACGGAATGCATTTTTATTCTAAGCTTAAAGTGGATGATGCAAAAACTCATTATTTTGTAGCTGATGACATTCCAAGCATCGAAGCACATTTGAAGACTGAAGACGGGTTTGAATTTGTCTTTTTTGGCGTACATCCGCCACCTCCAAGTCCGACCGAAGAAGAAACCTCAAAGGAAAGAGATGGTGATCTTTTGAGTGTTGCAAAACGTGTGAAAGACTTCACAAAGCCCGTGATAGTAGTTGGAGATTTTAATAATGTAGCGTGGTCAAAATCATCTATCCTTTTCAGAAAAACAAGTCACTTGATTGACCCAAGAGAGGGTCATGCTTTTGTATCAACTTTTCACGCAAAATCACGTTTATTGAGATTTCCAATTGATCTGATGTTCCACAGTGAAGATATTTTCATTAAAGAATTAAAGACCTTAGAAAATTTTGGTTCAGATCATCTTCCTGTATATTGTGAATTCTTCATCGACCATCATAATGACGACCAGGAAGAACGTGTAGAACAGGCAGATTCTGAAGAAATTGCTGAGGCTGAGGAAATTATTGAGGAAGGAAAAAAAGAGGACGGAGAACGTGATGCGGTGGTGACTGAGGATTGATTTATTTTACCCTTTTTAATCCCCTCCTTTGGAGGGGTGGCAAAATTAGATAGAATTTTTGACGGGGTGGTTTGATACGTTTGGCTAAAGCCATATTTTCAAAACATTAAAAAAAGCGGACTAAAGTCCGCTCCTATTGATATTCTTCTTATTAAAACTTCATCACATCCTTCACCACCCCATTTTTCTGAGTGTGTTGCAGCAATTCAGCTTCAATGAAAGTTTTTATTTTTTCTTCTGAGCCATCATTTGGAAATAACAGATGAACATTCGCCCCGGCATCCAAGGTAAAGAATAATGGCAATTCTGTTTCTCTCCTGAAATCCCAGATTTTATTGATAACTTCTAAAGTTCCTGTCTTCATTAAAATAAAAGCAGGATCGCTTATCATCATCATTGCGTGAAGCGTTAAAGCTTCGTGCTCAACCAATTTAATGAAAGCATTCATGTCACCATTTTTCAGAATTTCTTTCATCGGAACAAAATTTTCTCTTGCTTCCTGAAACCTTCTTTCTGCATAAGGATTGGTATTCATCAAACCATGACCAACCGTTGAGGAAACGCTCTTTACACCTTCATGAATCAATAAAACCCAATCATTAAAATCTTTGAATATTGGATGAATTTCATTGTCAGAATATTTTACGGCAAACAAATCTGAACTACCATCAACCACATCAGTTTCACCCCAAACAACCAATCCGTCGTAAAGGCTTCTGCATGCACTTCCACTTCCTAATCTGGCAAGAAATGATGCTTTTTGTAAAGATTCTTGTTCAGAATTATTTCCTGAAAACACTTCATCTAACTTCATTAAACATTTTGCAATTGCTCCAAAACCTGAAGCTGAACTCGCAATTCCTGAACTATGAGGAAATGTATTTTCTGTTTTGATGATGTATTTTCCTTTTAAAATCCATGGAAGATATTTCTCAATATTTCTAAAATATTTTTCGATTTTCTCAGCAAATTTCACTTCTTCATTTCCCGACAAAAAAGTCTGAACTGAAAATAATTCATCAGCCAGAAATTCTATTGTGGTATTTGTTTTACAATGATTTAAAGTATAGCTGATGCTGGGATTTGCAGGAATCTGATCTTTGTATTTCCCCCAATATTTAATTAAGGCAATGTTTGACGGGCAACTTTCTGAAACTGTTGTAGATTGTATACTGAAAGTTTCTTTCCCTAAGAAATCTTGTGTTGTCATAATTTAGTTTTAAAAAAGTAAACCTAATCTAACCTTAAAGCTTTGCTGAGATTCCTACGGAATGACAAACTTGCTGCTAATTTATTTGAGGTAATTGGTTTTAATTAATACATTTTTTCAATAATCTCAGCATATTTTTTCAGAACTACGGCTCTTTTTACTTTCAACGTCGGAGTGATTTCTCCGCTGCTGATTTCAAATTCTGATGGCATTAAAGTAAACTTTTTCACCTTTTCGTAATCTGAAAGTTCATGCTGCAATTCTTTTATTTTATCTTTATATAAATCGATTATTTCTTTCTTTTGCACCAATTCTTCACGATTACTGAACGAAAAATTATTTTTCTTCGCATAATCTTCTAAAAATTCAAAATTAGGAACAATCAATGCTGAAACAAACTGTCGTCCTTCGGCAATCAAAACAATCTGACTGATGTAATTATTATTCGTCAGAATATTTTCAATCTGCTGTGGCGCAATATATTTTCCGTTAGAAGTCTTCATTAAATCTTTGATTCGGTCTGTGATGAAGAGATTTCCGTTATCATCAAACTTTCCGGCATCACCGGTTTTGAACCAACCGTCTTGTGTGAAAACTTTTTCTGTCTCTTCAGGTTTTTGGTAATAGCCTTTCATTACGCCATTTCCTTTTGCCTGAATTTCGTCATTTTCACCAATTCTGATTTCAACGCCAGGTAAAGGTTTACCGCAACTTCCATGCTCGAAATGAGTAAATGGAAACGCTGTCAAAGTCGCAGTAGTTTCGGTAAGACCATAACCAACAGTGACATGAAGCCCCATTGCTTCAAATAATTGGGTTACATCAGGCGAAACAGAAGCACCGCCGCAAGGCATAAACCAAAGTCTTCCACCCATTTTTTGTTTCACTTTATTGAAAACTAAAGCATTCGCAACCGAATGTTTTAGCATCAATCCAAAAGAAACTGATTTCTCTCCTCTTTTTAATTCTGCGGTTTGTTTTCCAATTTCCAGAGCCCAATCAAAGATTTTTAATTTAAATGACGAACCTTCTTTCGCTTTTTCTAAAACTCCTGCATACACTTTCTGGAAAAATCTTGGTACAGCGCACATCATTGTAGGTTTTACCTCGGCCAATGCCTGGGCAATATCTTTCGGGTCTTCAAGAAAATATACTCTTGCGCCACCGTAAAGACACAATAAACTCCAACATCTTTCGAAAACGTGAGTCAAAGGTAAAAAGGCTAATGAAAGCTCTTCTTCAAAATTTTTAAATTTAAAAAACTCAAAATGTGCATCAAAAGATTTAATGAAATTTCCGTGGGTCAGCATGACACCTTTTGGCGTTCCGGTAGTTCCTGAGGTATAAATAATCGTTGCCAAATCATCAAACTCCTTTTTGATAATCTCTAGTTTTGGGGAAGATTTAGCAATAAAGTCTTCAAGATAAAAAGTGTTTTCTTTTTTTACCCAAACTGCTTTTTTAGAAACAATTATGGTCTGAAGGCTGTTTTCATTTTGAACAATTTCAAAAGACGCATCGTACTGCGCCTGATTTCCGACCAAAATAATTTTTGCCTGAGAATCTTTGATGATATATTCTGCCTGTTCGGCGTTATTGGTAGAATAAATGGGAACCGTAATCGCTCCGATTGACATTGCTGCCAGATCAAAAATCAACCATTCTGCAGAGTTGTCTGCGTAGATGGCGACCTTGTCGTTTTCTTCTACCCCGTTGCTTTTTAATGCGTTTGCGGTTTTATAAATAATTTCACTGAATTTTTTCCAGCTCAATTCTTTCCATCCTTCTTTCTTTTTAAAACCAACAGCTGATTTATACGGATGTTTTTCAGCATTTTTACTGATAATTGCCTCTGCAAGATTCATTATAATTTGTTCAGCTTTTTGTCATTAATATAATTATTGAGATGGAAATCTACACTTTCCTGTACCGGAATAAATTCAAAATTTAAAGCTTGTTTCACTTTTTGATTTGAAATAACGCTTGAAGAAGTTACCGAGTCAATGTTGGTTTTGGTTGCCATTTTCAGTTGCGGAATCAGCCATCCAAAAAAGGCATTGAGCCATCTTCCGGTGTTAAGAATTCCTTTTGAAAGAATGCTCGCATCTTTCAAACCTAATTTTCGTCTGATCTGGTTTCCGATTTCTGCATATTTTTTACTTTCGGAAATGATAATAAATCGTTCTCCGAATTGATCTTTCTCCATCAAATCAACTGCAATTTTTGCGACATCACGCACATCAACATATGCTGAGTTTCCTGAAAATGTAAAACTATTTTTTTTAAAAGTCGGGAAAATATCGCCACTGCTTTTACCCCAATTTCCGGTTCCGATAATCATTCCGGGATTGATGATGATGGTATTCAAACCTTCCGCAGAAGCCCTCCAAACTTCCATTTCTGAAAGATGTTTTGTAATTGCATAAGCAGAATGTTCAATTTTAGGATTAAAATCTGATTCTTCATCCAACTCTCCTTTTTCATTAAAACCATCTAAAACAGCAATCGAACTTACATGAAGAAATTTCTGAACACTTGAGTCTTCGCAGGCAAACAAAAGGTTTTCTGTACCTTTTATGTTGGTATGATACATTTCTTTCTCATCTTTCGGATGAAAACTCACTTTTGCAGCACAATGATAAACTTCTGTAACGCCGTTCAGAGCATTTTGTAATGAATGGATATCGTCAAAATCAACATTCACCCATTCAATTTTATTAAAAAAATCTTCCGAATTTTCAGAATAAAACTTGTAAGAATGTCTTACTTCGTCAATATCACTTGCAGGTCTTTTTGCAGCACGAACCGTTTTACCTCTTTTCAAAAGTTCCAAAACGATGACTCTGCCTAAAATTCCTGTCGCTCCTGTTACAAAAACCATGAATTTATTTCCTGCTTGATTAGTGAATTACAAATTCCTGCAAATTTGCAAATTTTAAGTGATTATTTGATAGAATTTGTATAATTGATTTTTTATTATAAACGCAAAGTTCGCAAAGAGTTTTTTTTAACTACTAACTGTTTTTAAGTTCGCAAAGGCGTTTGACTTCGTCGAATCCTTGATTTCACTTAGGAAAGAACACAAAGCTTTTAATTTTATTTAAATTTAATTTAATCCTAAAAAATTTCTCACCACTTCACTGAATTCCACCGGATTATCTGCCTGCACCCAATGTGCCGCATTTTTAACGGTTACAATCTGAGCTTTTGGAAATTGCTGTTTGATTGTGAATGCGTCCTGCGGTAAAATGTAGTTTGACTTTTCACCTGCAATAAATAATGTTTCGCCTTCAAAAACGCCGAATTTAATAGCATTTGAAACAAACTGATTGTATTTTTCTGAAAGCGTTTTCAGATTAAACCTCCAGTTAAGCTTTTTGGTATCTCCTATTTCTTCCCAATACAAGTTTTTAGCTAAAAACTGAATCGTAGACTTCTCAGGAATATACTGAGTGAGAACTGCTTCCACCTCATTCCTTGATTTCACCGTTTCGAAATCAACAGTTTCAAGAGCTTTTATAATCCCCTGATGATGTGGCGGATACGCTTTTGGTGCAATATCTACGACGATTAATTTTTCAACTTTTTCAGGATAATTCAATGCAAACTGCATCACAGCTTTTCCACCTAAAGAATGCCCTAGAACATGAGCTTTTTTAATTCCATAATGATTCATATAGTTGGCAATGTCGTTTGCCAGATCATCATGTGACATTTCTTCAGAATGGAAGCTTCTTCCGTGATTTCGCAAATCAATTAAATGAATCGGCAAAAATTCACCTAATTCTTTCCCGAAGCTTCCCCAATTATCAAGCATTCCAAATAAACCGTGAAATACTAAAAGCGGTGTTGACGAAAGATTTTCGCCGAATATTTTTGAGTGTAAAATTTCCATATATAAAATTTTAAAGGCTGGAAGTTGGATGATGGAAGCTGAAAGTGAAAAACTTTATAAAATTAAACTTCCTGCTTTTTACATTCCATCTTCCCGCTTATTACCATTTTGCTAATCTCTTTAGATACGCCTGAACCGTATTTTCCATTCCCATGTACAACGCTTCAGAAACTAAAGCATGACCAATGGAAACTTCCAATAAATTAGGGATATTGTCTGAGAAGTATTTTAAATTTTCTAAGCTTAAATCGTGCCCCGCATTGATTCCCAAACCAAATTCATTCGCAACAACTGCTGTATCGTAATAAGGTTTGATTGCCTGTTCTTTATTTTTAAAATAATCCTTAGCGTAAGCTTCGGTGTATAATTCAATTCTGTCTGCTCCGGTTTTTGCAGCATATTCTACCAGCTCAGGCGTTGGGTCAAGGAAAACAGAAGTTCTGATTCCTGCATTTTTAAATTCAGCAATGATTTCCTTTAAAAAATCGAAATGTTTTTTGGTATCCCAACCTGCATTTGAAGTGATAGCATCGTCAGCATCCGGAACCAACGTCACTTGTTCTGGTTTTACCTCCAAAACCATATCAATAAAATCTCTGTGCGGATTTCCTTCAATATTAAACTCCATTGTCATCAAAGGTTTCAGATCATAGACATCTTTTCTTGTAATATGTCTTTCGTCTGGTCGTGGATGAATGGTAATTCCGTGGGCACCAAATTCCTGAATTTTTATTGCAGCTTCTGTTACGCTTGGTGTTTCTCCGCCTCTTGCGTTTCTGATGGTTGCAATTTTATTAATGTTTACGCTTAGTTTAGTCATTTACTAATAAGTTTTTGAAATATAGTTTTGATGGATAAAACATTGAGTGGAAATTCTGCGAGGACGTGTATCATACTTAGAATAAACAAAACCATCAATCCTGTTTGATAATTATAAAGGTACAAAGCTATAGATAAAATCCAGATTCCTAAAACAAGAATCATTTTTTTAAGCTCTAAAGTTTTTGCCCATCCTATTACTGAAGTTTTAGAAAACCAGTTTAAATAATGATAAGTATAAGCAAAGGCTATGAAAATCTGAGCTTTAAAGATTATTACTGTGTTAACTTCTTTATTGTCACCAAATATGAGTGCCAGCCAATCATTTATTATTTTAAAACCTGTTGAATTATATATTTTTTGTGAACTAAAATTAGATTTAATCAAATTTTCTAAAGGAAAAAAATAAATAAGTAATGGGACTGAAATAAGCATTAAAATACCCATCAGTGCAAATCTGTTTGGAAATTTCAGATACCCTACAATCATGAAAAAGAAAGTAAAAACATAGACATGTATAATTGTCGGTAAAAACAAACCTAATATGATGATTAGAATTGGTTTTACAAAATATAAAATCCCCAAAAGCAGAATAAATCCCACTATAAATATCCTGGCTCGATTTGAATTTACCAATAAAATAAAACTGAAGCAAAGGGCAAAAAATGACGACAAAATCACGCCTACCAAAATTTCTGTTTTCTGAATAAAAAAGATATAATAATTTAAAAACAGAAGTACTGTAATCAGGGTAGAAAGAATGACAAACATCAAAGTTTTTGTTTTGGGAACGAAGAAATCTTTCTTATTAAGCCACTGCAATTCTGTAAGATAATGCAAAGGCCCAAGTACAGCATAAGAAAATAAAAAAGTCTCAAACGGCAAAAAGCAAGCTGCAATGATTGATAAAACAAGCATTATACAGTTTACTATTTCAACTTTATTCTGAGTGACCATATTTATTTAAAACAACTTCAAATGTCAATTTAGAATTTATTTCGGCAAGCCAATCTGCATAATCTGCAGATCAAACTCTTTGGAAGCAACCAAAAGATGGTCGAAAATATCTGCCTGAATCTGCTCAAATTTTTCCCATTTTGAATCGTTTGCAAAACAATAGACCTCCATCGGAAGACCTTGTGTTGTAATTTCAAGCTGACGAACCATGATTGGGCTTTCTTTATCAATTTCAGGATCGTTCTCAAGATATTTCTGAGCGTAATATCTAAAAACGCCGATATTCGTCAACTGTCTTCCGTTGATAATTTTATCCCGGTGCTCTATTTTTTCTTTTTCTAAATTAATTTCAGATGTTTTCTCACTTAAATAATCCTCAATCAGATTAATGTCTTTTAATTTTTCAATTTCTTCATTATTTAAAAACTTAAATGAATTGATATTAAAAAATATAGATTTTTTGATTCTTCTCGTGTTAGATTCCGACATTACCTGAAGGTTTTTGATTTCCGTAGTCAATAAATCGTAAGTAGGAATTGATGAGATCGTTTTATCAAAATTCGTGATTTTTGTTGTCAGCAAATTGATTTCCAAAATATTCCCTTCGATATTGTACTTTGGAATTCCGATCCAGTCGCCTACTTTCAGACTACGTGATGTTGCTACGTGAAGACCTGTGACAAAACCTAAAATTGTATCTCTGAAAACCAAAACCAAAACTGCGGTGATTGCTCCCAAACTTCCTAAAATAGTAGCACCTTTAATGCCAAATACAGTACAAATTCCTATAACCGTCAGAATAAAAATACCAAAAATCTTCACTGATTCGGAAATAGCGTTAAGAGCCATTATTTTATAAAAATCTTGTTTTATTACAAAATAATTCCTGAATGTATTTAATACTCTAAACAACATTCCTGCGATTACAAAGATAATTGCCAGATTGACAATAATTTCCAACAAATTAAAACTTTTAGGATGTCTGTAAAACACAGAAAAAAGAGCAGAACCCGCAAAACTCAAAGCGGTTAAATGAGCAATAGAGTTTGTAATTCTTGATTGATAAATTGATTTAAAAACCGGGTATTTCTCTTTATCAAAAAACTTTTTGAATATTAAATTAACAATAAGCTTGAAAATAAAATCCAGCATATAAATAAGCCCAGCCAAAAAGACAAACTTAAGTAAAATTTGAACTGTAAGAACAAGGTCTGAATACACATTATCTTTTACAAAATAATGTATTTGGTCACTTATGTTCTGCAAAAAATCTTTTGTATCTTTTAACTCGTCTTTCATTATCGCAAATTTAATAAAATTAGAATCAGCAAAACCTTTACCATAACAGATTTTAATAATTATTTTGAAAAATTATTGCAAATTCAATAAATTAAAATTAAAAATAAAACACATTTAACAATAAATTCATTAATTTAGTAGTCTAAACCATAAAACTATTTATTATGAGAAAACTTAGAGCCTGTTTAAAAATTAAATTAGAAAAAGTTATATGGCGTTTATCTTTATAAAATAAACGTATAAAAAATTGATTGTCAGTTGTTTATGTGTTTTATTTTTCGTAACTTGTTGGTAACTAATCAATTAAGCTACATTGAAACACTACTCTACAAACATTTCTGACAATCAGTGGCAATTTATAAAAAAGACTTTGAACCTCAATAATAGAAAACGAAAATATGATTTAAGAATCATTTGGAACGCCATTATGTATTTAGTGAAAACCGGATGTCAATGGCGGATGTTGCCTGGTGATTTTCCCAAATGGGAGTTGGTTTATTATTATTACAGCAAATGGGCAAATGCAGAGGATTTTGATCTGCTTCTTTCGAAATTACGAGAAACAGTCAGATTAAAACTAAATCAAAATAGAGAACCAAGTCTAGGCATAATGGATAGTCAAAGTGTAAGATGGGGAAACAATCGTTCATTAAATGGTTTTGATGGGAACAAAAAAGTAAAAGGCATTAAAAGACATGTGGTGGTTGACAAAAACGGATTTTTATTAGCAATAATGGTTACTGTAGCCAATATTCATGACAGTAAAGCTGTAGATTTTCTCATGAGAACTTTGGCGTATTTCTTAAGTCCGGTGAAGATTATTCTTGCGGACGGCGGTTATAGAGGAGAAATCACAGAACAGGTGAAAAATAAATTTGGTTATTTGATCAATGTGGTCATGAGAAGTGATGAAAAGAAATGGGAGTTTAAACCCATTTCTAAAAGATGGATTATTGAACGGACTTTTTCCTGGTTTGATAACGACCGAAGATTGTGCAGGAATTATGAACTGCTAATGGAAAATTCAGAAAATATGGTCAAATTATCTGCCATAAAAAATTTATTGTATAAAATTTAAACAGGCTCTTAACTTTTTTTTCATTTTTATCATTCTATTATCTCTGGGAGCATGCCGCTCCGAATCTGAAACTCCCGCTGAGATTACAGAAACTGTATTGAAAACCGGAAAACTATCCGGGAAGGTGATGTCTCAAAACGGAAGCAAACCTATTGGAGGTGCATCAGTTTTCACTTTTGACGATAAATACAAAATTTACTACACCACTTCTGACGCAGACGGAAATTTTACTTTAGAAGCTCCGGTGGGAGATCACACGATTCACATTCAAACTGGTGATGGTAGTAATTTCCGTACACAGATTTCTGCAACTGTGAAAAATAATGAAACCGTGAATCTGAACGCAAGCCAGACCAAACTGAATCAGGTTGCAAAAATTGCTTACGTAAAAGGTTCTTATGACAAAATAGAAGATATTATTCAGACGTTAGGATACACCGCTACAGAAATTACCAATACTGATCTTGCCAACATCAATAGCATTGCCCAGTAAGATATTATTTTCCTGAATTGCGGATCCAGAAATCACACCGTTAATCAATCACTTTTTCCGGCAATTGATGCCAACTTAGCTACATTTGTTGCGAACGGTGGCAGTATCTACGCATCAGATTGGGATGTTGCCTATTTAGTGGGAGGAACCAACAACACTACCAGTTGCGCACCAGCAGGAGGCTTTGTTCCGGATGCAAAATTGTGCTCTACAAACACAGGATCTTCAGGTATCGTTCCTGCAACAGTAAGCAATGCAGGATTAGCGACAGCTTTAGGATTCAATACCCTTAATATTGATTTTGATTTGGGGGCATGGCAGAGAATCATCAACTATGACCCTGCTTATTGGGAAGTTTTGGTGGAGACTCCGGCAAACGAGGCTTTAATGATCAGAACAAATCATTTTGCTGCAACAGGAATTCCAACTACACCTATCGGAAATGCTCCAAATACAGCATTCACAACCGTATGTATTACTCTCCCCGGAAACATCCAGATCAGTCTTTCGGTTCCTACTGTAGCAGTTCCTTATTTAGTAGCTTTAGGAGCAACAGTGGGACCTTGTTCTGGCTCTGCGAACAGTGGATATATTTACTACACAAGTTTTCATAATCATGCTACAGGAAATATCGGAAATGCAGGTGTAATTTTACAGTATGTCATTCTTAATCTCTAAAAAATCGGCTTGAAAATTGATACAAACAAAAAGTGACTTTAAGCAGTCACTTTTTTTATTAAAAACTAATTTTATGGATCATGCTTTAATCTCAATTATCAGTATTATTTTACTTGTTTTGGGAATACTCGGAACTTTTTTACCTGTTTTACCGGGACTTGTTCTAAGTCTTGCCGGATTATTAATTTATAAATACGGAACAGATTCTGACATGTCGATGATCTACATTTGGGCATTTGTGGTTCTCACGCTGGCTTCGGCAGTTTTAAATTATGTAATTCCTGCAAAAACAAATAGAAAATACGGCGGAACGCGCTGGGGAAGTGTAGGCTCGATCATCGGAACAATTGTCGGAATTTTCATCCCGATACCTTTAGGATTTTTAGTAGGAATGTTTGCGGGAGTTTTTATCGGAGAATTACTACATGACAGCAAAGACATGAACAAAGCTTTACAATCTACAAAAGGTGCTTTCATTGGTTTCATCTACGGAACCGGCTTTAGCATGGTGGTCGGTTTGGCAATGTTATTTGTTGTAGTTTTGGATATGACAACTGATTTAATTTAAAAAATTATGTTTTACAAAATTATACTATCAAGTTTTGCTTTCTTATTTTTAGCAAACTGCAATGCAAAAAAAGACACAAAAAATCCTGAAAAAGTGACGATGAAAGAATCTAAAAGCCAGAAGATTGAAGGAAAAGTCATTTATTTAAATGAAGGAGAAAATAAATTTCTGAGTGAATACCAAATGAATGTTACCTTTAAAAATATTTCTGAAGACAGCCGCTGTCCGGAAGGCGTGACTTGTGTCTGGCAGGGAGCAGCCGTCGCAAATATAGAATTTATGGGAACTTACACAAGACCTGTTACGATTCCTTTAGCAACTACAGAAAACGCGGGAAGAAACTATCATCAATCGACTGTTTTTAACAGATATAATATTTCATTGGTGGAAGTAAATCCTGCTCCGACAGCTGAAGCCGGAGCAAAAACTTTGGGTGGAAAATACAGAATCGGAATTATCATCAATAAAGAAGGCGGAAACTCTTCTACCAATCGATAGGTTTCTTACCTTTTGAAACTAAATATTCATTAATTTTTGAGAAAGGCTTGCTTCCAAAAAAACCCTTGTACACAGAAAAAGGTGACGGATGCGCCGATTTTAAAATAAAATGCTTAGCCGGATCAATGAGTTCGGCTTTTTTTTGTGCAAAAGCTCCCCACAAAACGAAAACCACATTTTCTTTCTTATCTGAAATTTCTTTGATGATATAATTGGTGAACGTTTCCCAACCTAAATCTTTGTGAGAATTTGGTGAATGCGCACGAACGGTTAACGTTGCATTCAACATGAGAACACCTTGTTTTCCCCAATCATCGAGCTCTTTTGAAGTTCTTTCTATTCCGAGGTCGCTTTTTAATTCGATAAAAATATTTTTAAGAGACGGCGGGGCAGTAACTTGTTCAGAAACCGAAAAACACAATCCATTTGCCTGAAAATCATTATGATAAGGATCTTGCCCGATAATAACCACCTCAATATCATCAAAAGGCGTAATTTCCAAAGCTCTGAAAATCTGATTTTTTGGCGGAAAAACTTTTGTGGTTGCATATTCCTGTTTTACTTTTTCCCAAAGATTGGTAAAGTAAGGTGTGCTTTTTATTGGGGCTAGAATTTCGGTCCAGGTCATGGATTAAATATTTATTAATTGCTTTTATATCGTCAACATAGTCATATCCTAAAATACCTTTAGCTAAAGTTAATTCAATAAGCTGATTATTTGAAATACTTTCATAAAATTCTTCATCAATACTTAATCTTTCATTCTTATCAAATTTAGTTTTGATAAATATTTCATAAGATTTACCGCCTTTTGAGCCATTATTAATGTACTTTTTATTTATTTCAATCCTATCTTTTTTATCAGCAGAAATTGGGAACCTATAATTAATGAAAACACTTAATGAAGGTATTAAAAGTATAAAAAAGATGCTAAGACTCAGAACATTATTTCTTTTTGTTTTTTTATTATTAAAATTATAATAAAATGATAGTACATATATTGTAGAACTGCTAAAAATAAGACTTGCAAAAGCAGATTTCCAAAATAACTCATACCCACCAATCGTATTTTCAAAATACCTGCCAAATATTAAAATAATAAAAAGAGGTATTAAAAATATCAACTCAAAATTTTTAACTGGCTTCTTCCCTATTTTCTTATTACTAAATAGCAGAATTAATTCGGACAAATTATATGACATTAAAACGAAAATCGGTAAAGAAATGAACATATACCCAAAATCTTGTACTGAGAAAAAAAGAATTAAAAGACATATTAAAACTATAGCAATATTTTTCAACATTTAAATCTGCTTGAAATTTTCAACAATTTATTTATTTTTCTTCAAACTAAAAACCAAATTATCCGGAAAACCTTCATCAGTTCTCCCCTCTTGCAAAACAAAATCATGTTTTACTAAAAGACCTTTTGAATTTTCATTAAACTTATTGGTAAAAGCTAAAATCTCGTGCAAATTTAATTCATTAAAACCATAATTTAAAACTGCTGACAAAGCTTCAGACATGATTCCTTTTCGGTGATGATCGGGCAATAATTCGTAACCCACTTCTGCTTCTGTTCGATCATCTGAAAACTTCCAGAGACAAATGGTTCCGATAAGATTTTGTTGATTTTTATAAGAGATTCCCCAATTCAAAGATTCGTTATTCTGATTTCTTTTTTTGATGGTTAAAATAAAATCCAGCGCATCATAATTTGTTTTCGGAGGAATTCTTTTCACAAACTGATTGACAACTTCATTGCTTCGAATCTTTAAAATATCTTCGACGTGACTTTCGTCAATGGGTTTTAAAATTAATCTTTCGGTTTCTATTATCATATTTCAAATTTAATAAAAACCAAACCATGAGAGAAAAAGTTTTTTATAAGCATATTAGAAAATAAAACTTATTTAATTTTTATTTATCTGGTTCAGATCAATTAAACATACAGTTTGTCATCCCGTAGGGATCTAAACTCGAATCTTTCCAATCTATTCTCTACTACTAAGCCGAGATCCCTACGGGATGACAAACTTCGTGGTGAAAATTTGACTTTAAAAACTTTTATATTAAATTTTTGAAATTTTTGTGGTTAAATTAAGATGTAAAGAAACTCATTTTCAAACACTACATCACCACATTCACATTTTCTCACTAAATTTGCACTGTGTATATAAATAAAGCAGATTTAAACGAATTAGAGTTTCCGCAATTGCTCGCGGAAATTGCACCTTTTGCCTATTCTCCGAAAACGAGAGAAAAAATCCTTGAGCTTCGTCCGATGAAAATTGACGAGGCCGAAATTTCATTGAAAAAAACTTCAGAATATCAATCGAGTTTCGAAAGCTCCAATGCAATTCCATTCGATGAATACGAAGATATTGAAAGCGAGCTAAAGCTGATGCTGATTGAAAATTACCGTCTTGAAAATGTCGCTTTCATCAAAATAAAAACTCTGACCGAACAAATAGGAAAACTACAAAAGTTTTTCCCGACGATGCCGGATACTTTTCCAAATTTAATGCAGGACGCATCAGCTTTGGAATTTAAAAAAGAAATCATCGATAAAGTTGACAAAGTTTTCAACCGTTTTGGAGAAGTAAAAAGTGAAGCTTCCCCAATTTTGAAAACATTGAGAGCTGAAATTCAGGTGGCTAAAAAAGCCATTCAGGAAAATTTCAACAGAGTTTTATTCAATTATAGTCAGAGTGATTTTCTGGATGACATCCGTGAAAGTATTATTGAAGATCAAAGAGTTTTAGCGGTAAAGTCGGCGTATAAAAAAAGAGTTCCGGGAAGAGTTTTAGGACTTTCAAAAACAGGTTCGATTACTTTTATTCAACCGGATAGCGTGGTGAAGCATTATTTCAAACTTCGTGAAGATCAGGAAGAGGAAAAGAAAGAAATTGATAAAATCCTGAGGCAGCTTACGGCAGAACTGGCGGTTTTCCAGCCGCAACTTTGGAGGTATCAGATGTATATTTTTGATTTAGATTTAACGAGAGCTAAAGCTAAATTTGGTGAAATGGTGAATGGTGTTTTACCTAAAATTAACCGTCATAAAACTTTAAAGTTGAGAGATGCTTTTCATCCCTTACTTTGGTTGAGAAATAAGGCTGAAAATAAGACCATTTTCCCACAAACATTAAGTTTAACGGAGCATAACCGAATCATCTGTATTTCCGGACCAAATGCCGGCGGAAAATCGATTACTTTGAAAACGGTCGGATTGCTTCAATTGATGATTCAAAGTGGAATCTTGGTTCCTGTACATCCAAAATCTGAAATGTTTTTCTTTGAAAAAATAATGACGGATATTGGGGACAATCAGTCTATCGAAAACCATCTTTCGACCTATTCTTCAAGATTAAAGAAAATGGGCGGAATCATCCGTGAATCGAACCCTGACACCCTTTTACTGATTGACGAATTCGGAACAGGTTCGGACCCTGAATTAGGAGGAGCCTTAGCCGAAAGTTTCCTTGAGTTTTTCTATGACAAAAAAAGTTTTGCGATTATCACAACGCACTACACCAACATCAAATTAGTCATTGAAGGACTTCCGAATGCTGAAAATGCGGCAATGCTTTTTGATGAAGAAACACTGGAACCTATGTATAAACTGGAGGTCGGACAAGCCGGAAGTTCATTTACCTTTGAAGTGGCAGAAAAGAATAAAATTCCAAGATTTATCATTCATTCTGCGAAGAAAAAAGTGGAACATGACATTGTTAATTTAGATAAAACCATTGTCAAGCTTCAGCAGGAAAAATTTGAGGTTGAAAAACTGAAAACCGACCTTGCCGAAAGAAAAGGTTCTGTAGAAGACAAACGTGATAACCTTCAGAAACTGAACGAACAGCTTCAGCAGAAGCTTTTCAACTTCCAGAAATTGTATGAAGACGAGCACAGAAAACTGCAGTTTGGAAATAAAATTGAAGGTTTTATCGACAGTTACATTAAGGGAAAATCCCGAAAAGATGTCGTGAAAGATTTCGTGAAAATTCTGGAGCAGGAAAAATTCAGAAAGATTGGTGCTGACAAAGACGAAACCAAACGTATGCAGGTTGTTAAAAGGAAAATCACGCAACAGCTGAAAAAAGAAGAGGTTATCGAAAAAATAAGCGAAACCAACGATAAGATAGAGGAAAAACGTAAAACCGACCGCGCAGTCTGGATGAAAATCGGGCAGCGTGTAAGAATTACCGGAAGTACAAGCGTTGGGACGATAGAAACCATTTCTAAAAATAAAGTGACAGTAAATTATGGAAGCTTTAAAACCGTGATCAGTGCTGAAGAGTTGGAAAGAATTTAGTCAAGATGATAACGATAAAAACTCTCATCACATTTAAGGATTTTTTGAATTTCAATCTTAAAAATTCATTGTCAAGAATTATTATTTTCTCTCTGATCATCTTCCTGTTTTTTGGTCTGAATTTTTATAATGCTGAAAATGATACAAAGGAAATTTTCAAATCGGCAGCGCTATGGTTTGCTGCTATCATTTTTTTTATTATTGTGCGTTCCTACTTCCGTTTGAAAAATGCTTTTTACTCTAACAAGAAAATTCAGGAAGAAATCATTTATACTTTCACTGATGAAAAAGTTCAGACGAAGGGAGAAACTTTCGAAGGAGACTTTACCTGGAATACTGTTTTTAAAGTGAAAGAAACCAAAAATTGGTTTTTAATATATCAAAGTAAGCTCACGATGAATATGGTTCCGAAAAAAGACTTTTCCGACAGACAGATTTCAGAGTTGAGAAACATGATTAAAAATGCGGGAGTGAAAGCAAAATTGCTCAAATAATTAACATCAAAACAATAGATAATTCCTGCTTATTTTGTTTTTTTAATCTCCAATTTAGAATGCTAAATGATGTTCTTCAAAGATATTTTTCAAATTAATCTAATATTAATTTTGACTTATCAAAAAAATTCATATATTTGCACCCACAAAAAACAAGGTAAAACTTGTAAAAGATGACCTTTAATCGGGGCGTAGCGTAGTCCGGTCATCGCGCCTGGTTTGGGACCAGGAGGTCGCAGGTTCGAATCCTGCCGCCCCGACTGTTTTAGTAATTTTTTCAAAATTGCAAATGGGTGTGTAGCTCAGCTGGATAGAGCATCCCGATTCATCGGGACGGTCAAAGGTTCGAAATCTACCGCTTAAAAGTTTTTAGTAGTTTTACAAAATTGCAAAATGGGTGCGTAGCTCAGCTGGATAGAGCATCTGCCTTCTAAGCAGACGGTCTCAGGTTCGAATCCTGACGCGCTCACTAAAAAGAGAAATCAATATTTGGTTTCTCTTTTTTATTTATATTTACTTATGTGTTTCTGTTATATCCTCTATTCAGCATCAACTGACAAATATTATATTGGAAATTCTTGTGAAGATTTGCAGGAAAGATTAAGAAAGCACCTTTCAAACCACAGCGGTTTTACTTCAAAAGCGAAAGATTGGATTATTGTATTCTCTGAAACCTTTGAAGACAAATCTAAAGCCTATAAAAGAGAAATTGAAATAAAAGCTTGGAAAAGTAAATCAAAAATTAAAAAATTAATAGAGATTCACTCTGGATAGAGCATCCCGATTTTTAATCGGGACGGTCTCAGGTTCGAATCCTGACGCGCTCACTAAAAAGAGAAATCAATATTTGGTTTCTCTTTTTTATTTATATTTACTTATGTGTTTCTGTTATATCCTCTATTCAGCATCAACTGACAAATATTATATTGGAAATTCTTGTGAAGATTTGCAGGAAAGATTAAGAAAGCACCTTTCAAACCACAGCGGTTTTACTTCAAAAGCGAAAGATTGGATTATTGTATTCTCTGAAACCTTTGAAGACAAATCTAAAGCCTATAAAAGAGAAATTGAAATAAAAGCTTGGAAAAGTAAATCAAAAATTAAAAAATTAATAGAGATTCACTCTGGATAGAGCATCCCGATTTTTAATCGGGACGGTCTCAGGTTCGAATCCTGACGCGCTCACTAAAAAAGAGAAATCAATATTTGGTTTCTCTTTTTTATTTATATTTACTTATGTGTTTCTGTTATATCCTCTATTCAGCATCAACTGACAAATATTATATTGGACATTCTTGTGAAGATTTGCAGGAAAGATTAAGAAAGCACCTTTCAAACCACAGCGGTTTTACTTCAAAAGCGAAAGATTGGATGATTGTATTCTCTGAAACCTTTGAAGACAAATCTAAAGCCTATAAAAGAGAAATTGAAATAAAAGCTTGGAAAAGTAAATCAAAAATTAAAAAATTAATGACACTGTCCCATTAAGTGTGTAAATTAAAAAGTTAGGGCTTAGATTTATAATCTGAGCCTATTTTCAAAAATAAGCATAAATTGGTTTAAAATCAATCCCCAATTTTGGATGGGCATGGTCCATTTTTTAGTTGCTTCTTTCAATGCTAAATAAACAGATTTTATAACTGCATCATCTGTAGGGAAAGACATTTTGTTTTTGGTGTATTTTCGGATTTTCCCGTTTAGATTTTCAATTAAATTGGTCGTGTAAATTATTTTTCTAATCTCGATTGGAAACTCAAAAAAGACGGTTAATTCGTCCCAATGAGTTCTCCAGGATTGTATTGCATAGAGATATTTACTTTCCCATTTGGTTGCAAAGTCGTCCAAAGCTGCTTTTGCCGCTTCTTTTGTGGGGGCAGTATAAATGTGTTTCATATCTGCAGAAAATTCTTTCCTATCTTTCCAGACAACATATTTACATGCATTTCTAATTTGGTGAACTACGCAGATTTGGGTTTGAGATTGCGGAAAAACCGAGCGAATGGTCTGGGTAAATCCATTCAGATTATCGGTAGCAGTGATGAGAATATCTTCTACGCCACGAGCTTTTAAATCGGTCAGAACATTCATCCAAAAGCTGGAGCTTTCGTTCTTTCCGAGCCACATCCCGAGAACTTCTTTTTTACCTTCACGATTGAGTCCTACGGCTAAATAAATGGTTTTGTTGATGACCTTGGAGTTTTCACGAACCTTGAAAACAATCCCGTCCATCCAGACAATCAGATATACTTCATCCAATGGTCGGTTCTGCCAGGCAACCACTTCGCTGGCAACAGCATTGGTGATTCGTGAGATGGTGGAAGTCGAAACGTCAAAATCATACATTTCTTTGATTTGCTCTTCAATATCACTTACACTCATCCCTTTAGCATAAAATGAGATGATAATGTTCTCCAAACCATCGATGATATTGTGTCTCTTTGGAACTAATGCTGGTTCAAAACTGCCTTCCCTATCTCTGGGAACTTTTATTTCTGATTCGCCGAATGAGGACTTTATCCTCTTGGTTGCGTGTCCGTTCCGATAGTTTCCATTAATGGTTTTTTCGTGTTTTGAATTATCCAGATGGCTGTCAAGTTCAGCATCCAACATATGTTCTACTGCTTTTTTGTGCAGCTCTTTAAAGAATGAGGTTAAATCTTCCCCGTTCTTAAAGGATTTGTAGAAATCCTTATTGTTTAGTAAATCTTCTTTGTCGATCATAACTATGTAATGGTTAAAAATAATAAAAAGTTATTTCCGTAAAATTTTTTGAGCTATAAGGGCTCAAAATTTTACAGAATAACTTTTTAACTTACACAGTTAGTGAGATACTACCAAATTAATAGAGATTCACTCTGGATAGAGCATCCCGATTTTTAATCGGAACGGTCTCAGGTTCGAATCCTGACGCGCTCACTAAAAAAGAGAAATCAATATTTGGTTTCTCTTTTTTATTTATTATGTACTTCTCTTATACACTTACTCAAATTTATTTATACAGTTTAAAATCCTGTAGTCCACAGTTGGTTATTTAAAGTAAATCTACCTATTATAAAATCGTCTTGATGCTCTTTAAATCCTTGCTTATTTTTGAGATCATCTACAATTTCTTTAGCATTATTTTCATTTAAAAACACCCCAATTATTCTTTCATCATCTAAAAAGGTATGAATTGTGTAGGTGTGACTTATTTGAAAAACACATTCTAAATTCAATTCTTTTATTGATCTGCTCTCTTCAGTAATAACATCTAATTCGCTTAAATAATCTCTTCCAATTTCTCCTATAACATTACTAAATCCGTTTTGCCAATGAATTTTATTCAAGTGATATTTCCTAATAATCAATCCTTTAGGGTAGGTTTTAAATCCAGGAAGATTCAAAGCATTTTTTTTTGCTTCTTTCAGCTTTACCATATCATCAAAATAACCTAAAAATTTACACGCAGTGTGAGTTTTATCTGTATAAACATGTTCAAGAGCATAAACAAAGTAATTTATCATATTCAATTTAGGTAAATAAAAACCACCGTAAATATACAGTGGTTTTCAATTTATTTATAAAAATATTACTTCAACTTACACAATCTTTAACCCAACATCTTTTTGAGATATACATTAACTTTAAAATTTTGCTTGTTAATTCTTCATTGCGTACATATTTACCCACTCCAACTCTATATACAATGCCGTATGAGTATGTGAAAATCATATCAGTCTTTTTTTCCACTCAAAAATATTTCTAAATATCCGTAATTATGACTTATCACTATTTCTTCCCCCTTGGAGAAATTATTGATTGTTTCACAAATAAATATTCGATCATTATCCTTTACTTCCAAATAATCTACTCCTCCATTTTCTGCATACCATCTATTTTCTATATGAATATTGGATTTTTCACAATCTACTTTAGTTTTTTCACATCCATTTAGAAAAATTAGAGGTATTGTAAAAAATAAAGAAAAGACTTTAGGTTTCATATTTAATTTATTTCAACTTATAAGAATTTCCATCCCAAAGATAGGTTTTAGAAAGACGTTTGGTTTTCTCTTTATCATTTTCATCCTTTTCCATTTCTTCCATTTTAAAGATGAAAGCATTTGGAATTCCGCCTTTGTCGTTTGGGAAGATAAATTCTTCGCTGTGATGATATACATCTGCATCTCCCACGTTCATTAATTGTGGAAGAGCAATCAGTTTTTTATTTTTAAACAAAACATATTGGTCATAGCTTGCAATTCCGCAGGCTTCCCCGGAAACCATTGCTTTTAGGGTGAAATCTACATTTTTAAGCTTATGATTGCTTTCGATTGTAAAAGTTCCGTAACTCAAACTTTCACCAGAACCTGTTTCAAAGAAAACCTCATCAATCAACGCATTCCCTTGTATCGCTTTAATGCTGGCAATATTTTGTTTATAATTTTGATTAAATTCCTTATCCTTTTTGTCAATCGTTTTTGAAATTCCGAAAAGAAAATCATAGCCGTCTTTGTTTCGGTAACCGATAGAGAGATTTGCTCCCCAAACATAACCTTCTAGGGTCTGAGCCGCTTTCTGATAAGAAACTTTATACCAGTTTGAACTTCTTTCGCCTAACTGTAAAATCTTTTCATCTTTTTTAATGATTAAAATCGGCTGATTGGTTTGCAGAGAATCCAGAATTTGAGAATTTACGTTGGGTTCTTGTCTTACTCTCGTCCAGTCGGTAAAGATTTTCTGTGTTTTGTTTTCTTCAAAACTGAAAACTCCGTTTGCATAAACTTCTTCCTGTGCAGAAAAAATCTGCATAACCAAAACTGAGAAAAGGATCAATAAAGATTTCATTGTCTTTTAATTTTTTTCCAGCAATAAGCTTACCCATTCTTCACGTTGCAATTTCTTTTTCAGTTCCAAATCATTTTCTTTACAAACTTCCAAAATATCATCTACATCGAAGAAACATAATCCTGAAAGCAACAATTTCCCACCATCATTCAAAACAGAAACGTACGTTGGAATATCTGAAATCAAAATATTTCTATTGATATTGGCTAAAATAATATCGTAATTTTCTTTTCCTAAATTTTCGGCAGTTCCCAATTCGATATCCAATTCTACACTGTTTCTTACTGCGTTTTCCTTTGAGTTTTCAACAGACCATTCGTCGATGTCGATTGCTTTTGTATCTCCGGCTCCGATTTGTTTAGCATAAATCGCCAAAACTGACGTTCCGCAACCCATATCTAAAACTTTTTTGTCTTTGAAATCAATATCCATCATTTGCTGAATCATCAAATGCGTTGTCGGATGATGACCCGTTCCGAAAGACATTTTCGGTTGAATAATGATTTCGTGCATTCCTTCCACAGACTCATGAAATTCTGCCCTGATTAATACTTTATCATCAATATTGATCGGTTCAAAATTCTTTTCCCATTCTTCATTCCAGTTGATATTGGGCATTTCTGTGAAAGTGTATTCAATTTCCACTTCTTCGTTTTGAAAAAGCGGCAAAGCTTTCAAATTTTCTTCTTTGAAAAGATCTTTCTGAATATACCCTAAAATACCATGAATTTCTTCCGTGAAACTGTCGAAACCTATTTCAATAAGTTCGGCCATTAATATATCACTCCAAGGTTGAAGAGGTTGTATTTTAAAATCGAATTCTAAATAATTTTGCATGAGAGTAATTTGTTGCAAAAGTAAATATTTAAAAAATTATAAATTGAAAGATTAGAAAAATTAACCGTTAAGATTGATTGGAAACGTTACGAAAAATAAGCTTAGGCTAAAGCCGATGTAGTCAGGCAAATAAAAAGCGGACTAAAGTCCGCTCCTATTGATATTTGAAAATTTTTATTTTGACGTAATAATTTTTTAGTGTTGCTTTTATTTAACTACCCCGTCTTTTTGTTTCACAAAAATCCACCCCTTCAAGGAAGGGGAATTTTAGTAATTCTAATACTAACTTCTAATATTTAATTTCTAGCTTCTAAATTAAGGGTTTGTAGAGAAAATAGAACCATTTGCAATCAATGCACGTCTGTTCATTTTCAAAATATCTCTTACCCATTCTGCAAAGTCTTCCGGTTGAAGAACTTTATCAGGATTTCCGTCTGTTAATCCGCCTTCAATTGACATATCTGAAGCAATCGTACTAGGAGTTAAAGTTACAACTCTGATGTTCTGTTTTCTCCATTCCGCCATCATTGATTGAGATAAAGAAACCACGGCTGCTTTTGAAGCTGCATAAGCTGACATATTAGGTCCGCCCTTCAAGCCTGCTGTTGACGCAACATTAATGATATCGCCTTCCCCTCTCTCTTTAAGGAAAGGATAAACCGCTTTGGCTGCGTAATACACTCCGAAAAGATTGGTTTTGATGACTTGCTCCCAAACTTCAGATGACATTTCTTCAATGCTACCGAAGTCACCGATTCCGGCATTGTTGATCAGAATATCCACTCCTCCCAATTGCTCTACAATTGATTCTATTCCTGCTTTTACGTGAATTTCATTATCTATGCTGAAAACTGCGTACGCTGCTTTTACACCCAATTTCTGGATTTCGTCAACAGTCATTTTAAGATTTTCTTCGTTTCTTCCGGTGATTCCTACATTCACTCCTTCGCTGGCAAGGATTAAAGCGACAGCCTTTCCTAGACCTCTACCACCACCGGTCACGATGGCGTTTTTTCCGTTTAGATTCATTATTTAAATTTTAATGGTGCAAATTTACGAAACCATTTTTTTAAACAAGCGTTTATGTTTTTGATTTAATAAAAATCGATTATCAGGAAATTCTATATCAAACAAAACCAGCTCACGAATAAGCTGGTTTCTGAAAGTAATATCTAAAAAGTAAAATTAATTTTAAGGAATGAGAATAGAGTTTTGAACATCAAATTCTTCTGAAGCCGAAAACTCATTTCCGTACATATCATGAGCTTTTACTTCAACTTTATGTTTTCCGAGTGTTAATTTATTTCCAAATCCGCCTGTCCAGATGTGTTTTGACTGTTCTGGGTTTGAAGGCCTTCTTCCTGGGAACAGATTGTCTGTAGAATCCCATTTGAAAACAGCTTGTGCAAAATTCGGGTCGATGGTTTCACTGTATTCCATTTCTTCCCATTTTCCGCCATCAATTCTGTATTGTACTTTGTCTTTTTTGCTTCCCATAAAGAAATTAGCCAAAACTTTAGCTGAAGTTTTTGATGGATAAGGAATTACTTTCGGTACATACAACTGAATTTGATAATCTTCAGGCTTTCCTGCCGTTTTATACTTCACTTTATATTCGTTATCATTAAAACTGATAAAAGAATATCCTTTTGCAGTACCGTCTCTCATGGTAGAAGTCGGTAAACCGATTTCGTCTGAAGTTCCTGACCACCAATCTCCGCAAGTTGTTCCCACATTGTATTCGTGTAGCTCTTTTGAACCATTCCAGCCTTGAGGTTTTCCGTAAAAAATCTGTTGCTGAATGTGCGTGTGAGCAGACAACATCAAAGCATTTTTGAATGGCGACAGAGCATCAAACAATTTCTGACGGTCTGCATTTCTGAAATTATCCTCATTAGTATGCTCTAATGGAATATGGAAAGACACAACGATTAACTTGTTTTTGTCAACCAGTTTTAAATCATTTTGAATGAACTGCATCTGGTCTTCTCTGAAACCGCCCCAATATCCTTTTCCGTCTCTAGGATCTGGATACAGAATATCATCAAGCACAATAAAATGAACGTTTCCGTAGTTGAAAGAATAGTTTGCAGGACCAAAAGTTGCTTCAAAAGTTTCATCTGAAAGCTGATCTTCTTTCGCATCATAATTCATGTCGTGATTTCCCATCACATTGTACCAAGGCAGTCCGATTTCCTTCATCACATCAGCATAAGGTTTCTGCAAGCTCAAATCATCACCAACCAAATCTCCCAAACTGATTCCAAAGACAGCATTTTTCTTGTTTGATTTTACCTCATTGACGATTGCTCTTTTGAAATAATCCAATTGCTTTTCTGTGTAAGGCTGAGGATCTCCGAAAACCAAAATGTCGAAATTTTTGCTTTCGTTTTGTTTATTTAAGCCAAAATTTAATTCTTTCGGAAGTGTTCCCGTAGGTGCAGTTCCTTTATATTTAAAATCTGCAGGCGAGCCTTTTGGCTTATATTGATAATAATATTGCGGTAAATTATTTTGATTTAAACCCATCATGTATCCTGAAGGTTTAATTACAAAAATCGTTTGTCCTTCTGCAATCGGCAAGCTGTATTTTCCGTTTTTATCGGTTAAAACTACCTGAGCTCCGTTGGAAACTGAAACACCTTCAATTCCTTTTTCACGGCTTTCTTTTTTCTGATTTTTATTAAGGTCTTCAAAGACATATCCGGAAACCGAAGTTTGGGAAAATGCCATTGCTGAAACCAATAGGCATGGTATTAAAAATTTATTATTCATTTTTTTAGCTTAAATTAATTACTGATTCCACCAGTTGATAACGTTGATATTATCTCCACCGATCGACTGTACTGCCGCCTGATAATTGGTTGTGTTAAGAATCTTGGTTTGAACGGGATACATGAGTCTCTGAGGTAATTTCCCATCATTCAGCAAACCTCCGTTGTTAGGAAGAACAGGAAAACCAGTTCTTCTTTTTTCATACCATTGCTGTTGATCTACAAAGAAAAGAGCCACATATTTCTGAAGCATAATTCTTTGTAAAGTACCGTTGTAAGCAACATTTGGATTGGTAAAATAATTTGCCGGAACCACGCCGCCCCATTGTTCTACCGCTGCTTTCACTCCGTTTTCATAAAAAGTCTGAGCGTTTCCTGAGATAATTCCTTTTTGAGCAAATTCCGCAAGGGTCAATTGAAGTTCTGCGTACGGATAGATAAGAATCTTAAGGGGTGCTTTTGCCAAATTCTGATTCATATTAGACGGCTGATAAGTAAATGCAGTTCCCGGAGCATATCCTGCAGGAGCACCTTTATAACCAAGATTAGCCTGAGTCGCAATATCTTTAGCCTGAGAAAAGAAAGTAGCCAATCTCGGATCGCTATTACTTTTCAGTGTTTCTACAAAGAATTCTGCCGCGGCTCTACCTGTTGTGAAATCCTGAGGTCTTGCTATCGGAGGTAAAAGCGGAGCAACACCTGTAATATCCAGACCTGCAGTATCTGCATTACTCGTCATTAAAGGATAAGTTGTAGGATTGTTAACAATTTCCTGAATCTTCCCATGCACGTCTATTTCACCGTTTTTCTTTAAAATTCTCCCCAATAATCTTAATGATAAAGAATTACAGAATTTCTTCCATTTAACGATACCTGCAGCAGAAGTATTTGCACCAAAGAACAGATCTGGATCTGAAAGTGTTCCTGTAGTTACAAATAATGAATTTGCAGTTTTTAAATCTTCAAGAAGTTTTATATAAATATCTTTCTGCTTATCAAATTTTGGCTGAGTAATTCCATCTTCAACTCTTGAAGCCTCACTGAACGGAATATCACCAAAAGTATCGGTAAGATTTGCAAACATCCACGCATTCATCACCAATGCAATCGCCTGATAATTTTTATCATTTTGTTTTGCTGCAGCTTCATACATTTCTTTATTTTGCTTCAGCCATTTGTAAGAAGTATTCCAATAAGAATTTCCTGTAGATTCTGTAATATAATATCTGCTGAGCGAGTTTCCTTCATTTGGAAAGTCGATAGAAACCTGCATAATATCAAATGTGAAACCATTGGCTCTGTTGTAAGCATTTGCTGCCATGTTATATTGTATTGGCATCAAGAGACTTCCCGCTGTGGGCGTATTTATTTTACTGGTATCTGTATTTATTTCTTCGAAAGATCTGTCGCAAGATGTAAGCATTACGGCCGCCAAAAACGCTGTACAGAATTTTGAAACTTTATTTTTCATAATTTTTCTTTTTTTTAAAATTTAGCATTCAGTTGTATACCCACCGTTCTTGCTGTTGGCAATTGACCAACCTCAACTCCCGGTGTAATAGAAGAATCGTTAAGAGTAGCTGCTTCCGGATCGAAAAGTGGAAAGTTCTTGGTCCACATCAAAAGATTTCTACCGTATATAGAGAGGCTCAGATTAGACATTTTAAGATTTCTCACAATATCCTTTGGGAAATCGTAAGTTATCGTTGCTTCTCTCAGTTTGATAAAGCTTGCGTCGAAACTGTTGGTTTCTATATTGGCTCTTCTGTAATAATCTCCGTAATACGTGTGAAGCGCCACTGCTTTGGTATTGGCAGAAAAACTTCCATCTGCATTTTGTACTACACCCGCACCAACGAAAGTTCCATTCGGATTGTCTCTTCCTGGCAAAGTATTCTCCAATTTACCTTGTTCAGACATTTTGTGGTGAGACTGAGAATATACCATTCCACCGTACTGACCATCAAGACTGAAAGAGAAAGAAATGTTTTTATATTTAAATGTATTTTGCAAGCCGCCTCTCCATTTAGCATAAGCGTTTCCTACGTATTCTATCTTCGTAGATTTCGCTGTCAGTCCATCCGAACCGTAAATCACCTGCCCATCCGGTGATCTTTGCAGTTTTGCGCCATACATATCTCCTAAAGATCCGCCTACGACAGCATTAAAGAAAACAACTCCTCCTACCGAAGACATCGTATATGGTTCTCCATTAAATTCCCCTGGCAACGAAAGGATTTTATTTCTGTTCATCGACCAGTTGGCATTTACATTCCATGAGAAATTTTGGGTTTTTACAGGATAGGCACCCAATGTCATTTCGATCCCTCTGTTTCTGATTTCGCCGGCATTGATAATTCTGGTAGAATATCCGCTTTCAATCAACGTAGGAACAGTTATAATCTGATTTTTTGTATTATTTTGGTAGAGGGTAACACCGTATGTCAATCTATTTTTAATGAAACTAAAATCCATACCTGCCTCAATATTGGTATTCATTTCAGGTTTTAGATTGGGATTGAAATAAATTGAGGCAACTTCTGCAGAGTTATTGAAATCGCTTGTATTATAAGTCTGCAACAAGTTGTAAGGATCGGTATCACTTCCTACCATCGACCATGAAGCTCTCAATTTCCAGAAATTAAAATTATTTGATTTTAAATTAAAAATATCTGAAAGAATAAATGATGTGGCAGCTGAAGGATAAAAATAGGATCTATCAGCTTTTGGCAATGCACTACTCCAATCATTTCTTGCCGTAAGATCTAAAAACCAAACATTATCGTAGTTTAAAGATGCTAAACCATACAAACTGTTCATTTCCTTATCTCTTGGCTGAGGAACTCTCGTAAGGAGAGAAATACCGTTGGTAAGCTCATACAGACCAGGAATTTTCAATCCTGTAGCACGGTAGTCATTCAGGGTGTATTCATTGTATCTAAGGTTTCCACCCGCAGAAGCATTAAAGCCAAATTTTCCGAAGTTGTTTTTGTAGCTGAATAAGATATCCGTATTGAATTCGGAATTATTAATATGTTGTTCTCTGTAATATCCCTGAAGATAATTCGCAGAGCTGTAAGGTCTTTTTGTCGTTCTTTCTTCATCTGTAATCTCAAGCCCTGAACGTAACATCACATCAAAATTTTTGGCAAACTTATAAGTCGCCGTTACGTTTCCTGTTATAAATTTCTTATTGACCCCATTAAGCATTTCATAGGCAATTAAATATGGATTGTCAATAAAAGAGCTGAAAGGATGGATCTGATCAATCTGGTTTTGCCCATTCTTCCAGATTGGTTTGTACCAATTAAGATCTACATTGGGATTTTGGAAAATCATGAAGTAAGAAATCGACTGATTGTTGTAGCCTGTTGCCGGAAGATTATCACTTTCTGTGCTGTTGTAAGCAAACTTAGTTACTATGTGAAGTTTATCGCTGGCATGATGATCAATTGACAAAGCCCCATTAAATCTGTCGAAACCAGTATTTGGCATCATCCAGTTATTTTTTGTATAATTTAGAGATGCTCTGAAAGCTGTTTTTTCTGTCGAACTTTCGATTGATAAATTATTTGCAAAGGTCGTTCCTACCTCCCAAAAGTCTTTTATATTATTTTTGTAAGGCTTCCACTCTTGTCTTTGAAGACTTTGTCCTTCTACCGTAGGATCATACTGAAAATAAGACTGTCCGTTAAATTTTGGCCCGAAAGCACTACTTGTAGAACCTGTATTTACACCATCCGGAGAAGCTCCGTAAGAATAATAGTATTGGCCGGCTGTGTTTTTTTGTAAAGTCCCCTGTCCGTATTCGTACTGATAATCTGGCCAATGTAGAACAGAATCAAAACTTGTATTAGAATTAAAAGTAACCGATACTTTACCATTTTTAGATTTTCCGGATTTCGTAGTAATCATAATGGCACCGTGCATTCCTCTGGAACCATACAAAGCTCCTGCAGTAGCACCTTTCAGTACAGTAACAGATTCTATATCGTCAGGATTGATACTGTTGAAATTATTTCCAAAATCTACAGGAAGATCACCACCAGTTCCTGCACCGTAAGCAGCATTTCCTGTTCCTGTGTTTGTACCTCCCAAAGGAACACCATCTACAACAATTAAGGCTTGGTTGTTGTCCATATTCATGGATGCGCTTCCTCGCAAAGTAATTTTTGCAGATCCTAGAGGCCCTGCTCCTGCAGTCTGAATTTTCAGACCTGCCACTTTACCTTCTAAAGCCTGCGCCCAGTTATTGTTTTGAGTTTTTGTAAATTCTTCTCCATTTACCTTTTCAGCCACATAACCTAATGATTTATCTTGTCTTTTGATACCCAGAGCTGTCACTACAACTTCATCGATATTCTTGATCGTATCTTTCTTTACCTGTTGCTGAGCTGCCATATTGACGCTCACCAATCCTAAAACGGATAACAGTAGTAATTTTTGAGTCTCTTTACGCATACACTTTTTTGTTTGCGCAAAATTAGAAAGCTATGACGAGCATAAGTTTAATAAGGTTTTAACATATTTTAAAGAATTCTTAAACGCCATATTAATTTATGATTAACACAAATGCATAAACTTTTAACTGACAGCGGTTTAAAAGAATGAATTATTTTTAATATAAAAATTGAATTATTTCCGCATACCTTTATTGTCTTTTTTCGAGAAAATAATTTTTCACCCTTTACATCTTTAAATCAGAGTATTGTACAATAAAAAACCTGCCTCACAAAAGAGACAGGTTGAATAATATCTATAAATCTAAGTAAAAATGACCGCTTATTTATTCTTCAGCTGATCAGGAATATTGGTTGTAACAAAACCGATTCCCTGCTTTTTTAAGTCGTCGTACACGGCAACATCATTTACCGTCCAAGCATTTGTAATCAATCCTAAAGCTTTAGCATCAGCAATCCATGTCGGGTTTTTCTGGAAAATGCTGTAATGATAATCAATTCCGTCTAAACCTTCGTCTTTGATTTGCTGTGGAGACAATTCACCTTTCAAATACTGAACTTTGAATGTTGGCTCTAATTTTTTAATCTCTTTACAGATATTTAAGCTGAAAGAAATAAATTCGCTTTGAGATTCAAGTTTTAACTCTTTTACCAATTTGATGGTTTTTGCCGTCAACTCATCTTCTTTTTCTTTGGTTTTATCCGGTTTGATCTCTACAATCAGCTTTAAAGATTTATCTTTTTTTCCTGCTTTCAAATAATCTTTTAATAGAGGGAAATTTTCACCGTTCGATAGTTTCAGTTTTTTCAATTCTTTGAAATCTGTTTCTGAAATTTCCATTTTACCGTGATGCTCATCGTGGTTTACGACCAAAACGCCGTCTTTGGTCATTCTCACGTCAAATTCGGCTCCGTAAATCTTTAGATTCTGTGCATTTTCTAACGCTTTAATTGAATTTTCTGTCGTGGGAGGATTAGTCTGCCAATATCCTCTGTGTGCGATAATCTGGGTTTGTGCGCTCATCATTGCTGTACTTAAAACTGCTAACCCTAAGATAAAATTTTTCATAATTAAATAATCTTCCTCATTAAAAAAAATTCAGTAAATACATTTTACTGACTGAATCAATCTGAAACAGGATGCAAATTTAGAAAGAGATTTTGAAACCTAGTTTAAAATGCTATCAACATTTGTTGAATTTAATCTTAATTTTAATCACTCAAATATGCCCAAGACTTATTATTTTTGTCGAAAAGAAACTAACGCAATGTCCGAAAATATCCAGCAAAAGATAGAACAGCTCCGTAAAGAACTCAATCAGCATAATGAAAACTATTATCTGATGGATGAGCCCAGCATCTCTGATCTTGAATTTGATTTATTATTAAAAGAGCTTCAGGATTTGGAAGCCAAATATCCGGAATTTCACGATGACAATTCTCCAACCGTACGTGTTGGTGGCGGTGTAACGAAGATTTTCCCGACTATTCAGCACCAATTCAGAATGTATTCTCTGGATAATTCTTACGATTTTGACGACCTGGCAGATTGGGAAAAACGCATCATTAAAACGATTGATGAACCTGTAGAATTTGTTGCGGAATTAAAATATGACGGTGCTTCGATTTCAATTTTATATGAAAACGGAAAACTAACACAGGCAGTAACGCGTGGCGACGGTTTTCAGGGTGATGAAATTACTTCCAACGTAAAAACCATTTCAGACATTCCGGTAAAACTGACCGGAGATTTTCCTGAACGTTTTTTTATGCGTGGAGAAATTTATCTGACAAGAAAAAATTTCGATAAAATCAACAAACAGCGTGAGGAAGAAGGTCTTGACCTCTTTATGAATCCAAGAAATACGGCAAGCGGAAGTTTGAAGATGCAGGACAGCGGTGAAGTGAGAAAACGCAGACTGTCTTCGGTTTTATACCAGTTTGTATCGCAGGAAGTTCCGGCAGAAAGCCATTGGGAATTGCTTCACAAAGCGCAGGATTGGGGTTTTACCATCTCAGCTCAGACAAAACTTTGCAAGAATTTAGAAGAAATTAAAGAATTCATCAACTTCTGGGATACGGAAAGAAACAACTTACCTTTTGAAATCGACGGAATTGTATTGAAAGTCAATTCATTAAAACAACAGAGACAGCTTGGTTACACGGCAAAGTCTCCCCGTTGGGCGATGGCATATAAATTTAAAGCCGAAAAAGTAGAAACCGAATTGCAAAGTGTTTCTTATCAGGTTGGAAGAACTGGCGCAATAACTCCCGTTGCCAATCTGAAACCAATTTTATTAGCCGGAACAACCGTAAAACGTGCTTCTCTTCACAACGAGGATATTATTAAAAAACTCGGTTTGCACGAGCATGATTTTGTTTATGTAGAAAAAGGCGGTGAAATTATCCCAAAAATTGTCGGCATTAACGAAGAAAAACGGACATCAGAAAGCAAGGAAATTGAATACATCAAAAACTGCCCGGAATGCGGAACTGAATTGATAAAACTAGAAGACCAGGCGATTCATTTTTGCCCTAACGATTTGCATTGTCCGCCTCAGGTTGTCGGGAGAATGATTCATTATGTTTCGAGAAAAGCTTTGAATATTGATAATCTAGGGAGCGAAACCATCGAACAGCTTTACAAAGAAAAACTGATTGAAAACCCTGCAGATTTTTATACTTTGACGAAAGAACAGATTCTTCCTTTGGAACGAATGGCAGAAAAATCGGCTCAAAATATTATTGACGGAATCGAAAAATCTAAAGAAATCCCGTTTGAAAAAGTCTTGTTCGGAATCGGCATCAAACACGTTGGGGAAACGGTTGCCAAGAAATTGGTAAAGAACTTCAACACGATTGATGATTTGAAAAAAGCGACGGCTGAAGAATTGTGTCAGGTAGAAGATATCGGGATGAAAATCGCGGTGAGCATCGTTGATTTCTTTAATAATCCTGAAAATATTCTGATGCTAGAAAGGCTGAAATCTTATGGCGTTCAGTTGGAGAAAGGTGAAAATACCAATGAAGTTCTATCCAATGCTTTAGATGGGAAAACCTTTTTGTTTACAGGGAAACTATCACTTTTCACCAGAGAATCTGCTGAAGAAATGGTAGAAAAACACGGCGGAAAAAATATTTCTGCGGTTTCTAAAAATCTGAATTATCTGGTCGTGGGCGAAAAAGCAGGAAGCAAGTTGAAGAAAGCTCAGGATATTGGAACGATTACGATTTTGGATGAGCAAGAGTTTTTGGATTTGATTAAAGAATAAATATCTTTCTTAATAATTTAACATATTGTACCATTGAGATTCAGTCTTAATGGTATATTTTTGTTTTTCACTCTAAAAAGAATTTAAACCTAATAATTTATATGAAAAAAATCTATTTCCTATTTTTATTATTTGCACTTTCTCTGCTTCAGGCACAAATAATAAATATTCCCGATGCGAATTTTAAGGCAAAACTACTTTCTGCCAATACATCGAATGGTGTTGCAAAAAATAGCGCTGGTCAAAATATAGTATTAGATGCCAATTCTAATAGTGAAATAGAAGTTTCTGAAGCACTAAATGTTTACCGTTTAGAATTTTATTCTTCAACCATTTCGAATATTACTGGAATTACGAGTTTCAGCAATCTTACAAATCTGAAAATGGGATCTATTGCTGCAACAACAATAAATCTGAACGGTCTCAACAATCTTCAAGTTCTTGACATGTCCAGTTTTAACGCTTTATCTACACTTAATATCTCTAATTTCAGCAATCTGCAGAATTTTAAAATCGGATACTGCTCTAATCTAACAACACTCACGCTGCAAAATCTACCTGCATTGTCACAGCTCACCATCAATACAAACAATAGTCTGAATAATCTTACAATTTCAAATTTCCCTGTTTTAGCAGCTATTAACTGTACAAGTAATTATGCCCTTACAAATCTCACTATACAGAACTGCTCAGCAACAACGGGTATTGATCTTGGAAATAACAGTCTTAGTATGCTCCAGCTAAGCACGCTTCCTCTATTACAAAATCTGGTTCTCAATAATAATGAGCTAACAGTTTTGGATCTTAGTAATTTCAGTAATCTGCAAAGTCTAAGTGCAGTAGGTAATTTCCTGGCAACTGCGGATCTTAATGCAAACCCACTCCTTCACACGGTGTACCTGTCAGATAATCTGTTACAAAGCATCAAGATTAAAAATGGTGGACAAAATTTCCCTTCCACTTTCCAGATTTTCGACAATGTGCCATTTCAATATCTTTGCTGCGACGCTGAAGATATTCCTATTGCTACTTCAAATATAAATCAACAAGGATACACTTCTGCAACAGTGGATTCATCTTGCCCTGTAACTCTGTTATCTATTGCAGAAACATCAGATAAATCTGAACAAATATCTTTCTATCCAAATCCCGTCAAAGACATTTTGTATTTTAAGTCTAAAGAGAAAATAGTAAAAGTTGAAATTTATGATGTTGCGGGACGAATTTTAAAATCTCAAAATATAAATGGTTCTTCAATTAATGTTTCCGAACTTTCAAAAGGAAAATACATCATTAAAATTTACAAAAAAAATCGATTTATAACTGAGAAATTTATCAAGAATTAATCTAATAAAATAAGACCGTCAAAAATGGCAGTCTTATTTTGTATTTCATAAAATTCGGGAGAAAATTTTATAATTAATTCTGATTTTTTTTCAGCCATTCCAGACGACGCTGATCCGGAAGATGCTTTACCGAAAAGTTTTCAAAAGTTGCTTTAAAACCATTTCCATCAGGACTTGCCGCCATGAAACCCACTTTAACGGGAGTATTATCTTGCAGATAAGAATTTCTCATCATCACGTAATCTTTGTTATCAAATGAATAAAAAATCTCAACTGCATCCAATCTACGAACTGCTTTTATCCAGACAAATGGTGGTGTTTTTTCGAGAACGATGACACTCCAATCACTTGTTTTATGGGTAACGACAGTGCTTAGATTGAATTTTCCGTCTACGAATTCCACTCCGGCTTTGATGTAATTTTGTTCGTCGATTCTCAACATTAATCCCATCTGGTCGAAACGGGCTTTGTAATCTCCGGTGATTTTTACTTTGGTTTCGAATTCTCCGCCGTAAGTTGAGTAATAAAATGGGGCATCATCTACTGTAAAACCGTAATGCGAAATTCGCCAGTAATCACTTTGTGGTGTGACATTCATGATGAGTTTTTTTTCTTTGATTTCCCATTGCTGAGGTTCGTTGAACCAAGTCATTTTTTCTAAAGACTGCGCTTTTAAACCTTGAAATAAATTTAATGCTATGATTAATGATAGTATTATTTTTTTCATTTCTAAATGATGTTGTTCTCGCAGATTAAGCTGATGGCGCAGATTTTTTATCTGCTAAATCTGGACAATCTGCGAGAATTTTAAAAATTAAAATATTCTAAATTTCTCTGATTACCTTACATGGATTTCCCACAGCCAAAACATTGGAAGGAATATCTTTTGTGACTACACTTCCTGCTCCGATAACAGTATTATCACCAATCGTAACTCCGGGAAGGATGCTGCAACCTGCACCAATCCAGACATTATTTCCGACAGTAATTGGGTAAGCATATTCCAAAGCCTTATTGCGTTGCTCGACATCAAAAGGATGACCAGCTGTGTAAAATCCGCAGTTGGGAGCGATAAAAACGTTGTCTCCGAAAGTCACTTTTGCACAATCTAGAATGACAACATTCACGTTGGTGTAAAAATTTTCGCCAATCTCAATATTATAACCGTAGTCACAATAAAAAGGTTGTTCGATATGGAAATTTTCTGTCGTTTTTCCGAAGAGTTTTTTAATTAAAGATTTTCTATCCTCAATTTTTGAAGGCTGAAGGTGATTGTACTCAAAACAGAGATCTTTGCAAAGATTTCTTTCTTGTATCAAAAGGTCATCGGTGGCATCGTAAATTTCTCCACTCAGCATTTTTTTTTTTTCGTTCAAATTATTCATTGTATTTTTACGTTGATAATGGGCAAATTTACAAGCATAAAGCTCAGAAATCAATACTGATTTATAACCATTCTTAATGAAACCAATCCAATCCGACCTCAACGAAAAACTTCTGCAACAAGAATTCGCTTCCACTTTCGAAAGCGAAAACCTACAGCTTAATAAATCTAAGGAAATTGCCCAAAATTTTGTGGATTTAGAAAACGGAATTGCAGTTTTGAGCGACCTTCAAAAAAATAAAAGTTATGTTTACTCAGGAAAATTGGCAGATGAATTGAATATTTTTCAAGAGCAAAATACTCAGGAAATTGAAAGTATCTGGGAAGAAGAACTTTTCGCAAAATTAAATTCTGAAGATGTTTTACAAAAGCATTTGCTTGAACTTCAGTTTTTTCAGTTCATTAAAACCATTCCTTTTGAACAGCACAAAGATTATTGTGTGGTGAGCAGATTGAGACTTGCCGATAATCCAACTCAGAAAGCACTTTTGCACAAAATGTTCTACTTCACAAATGCCAATGATAAAAATGTAGAACTGGCGCTTTGCCTCTATCATTTTGATTTTCTGAATTCTTCTCTTCATCACGGGATGATCATCAATACGGCAAACAGTTCAGTCATTCATCAGACGGAGGCAGGAAATTCATCATTTTTATCAGTTCGTGAAAAGGAAATTTTGAAAATGATTCAGGATGGAAAAAGAAGCAAAGAAATTGCTGAATTACTTTTCATCAGCATCAATACCGTCAACCGTCACCGACAGAATATTCTGGAGAAACTGCGTGTCGGAAATATGGCTGAAGCTTGTATGATGGCGGCAAAGTTGAGATGGATTTAATCTTTACATTCAATTCAAACGAATATTGTTTCTAACAAAGATTATTATTTTAAATTTATCTAATCAATAATTATCGTAATTTTATTTTAAACAAAATCAAAAAATGGATTTTCTAAAAGATCATTCGATACAAAACGAGCTGGTATTGATTTTTATTTCGGTGATTCTTGGGCTTTTTATCGGGGCCGAAAGAGAATACCGCAATAAATCTGCAGGTCTGCGAACCTTCATTCTCGTGTGTTTCGGGTCTTGTCTTTTCACCATTCTTTCTATAAAAATCGGGGTGAATGATCCTGATCGTCTCGCTGCAAATATTATTACAGGAATTGGTTTTTTGGGTGCGGGAGTTATTTTTAAAGGAGATAATAAAATCGACGGAATCACTACGGCAACCACCATTTGGGCAACGGCATCCATCGGAATGGCAGTTGGCTCAGGATATGTTTATCTGTCCTTAACCGGAACAGTTCTGGTGCTTTTGATTTTAAGTTCGCTCAGTTACTTGCAGAATTTCATTGATAACAATCACAAAATTCGTGAGTATAAAATTGTCGTAAGAAATTTTGAAGATGTTGCTTATTTTGAAAATATATTTAAAAATTATCACTTGAAATTTTTCGTTGTCAGACAAAAATTCAATCAGGAAAACATTACGACAACATGGATGTTGACAGGAAAACATACCAATCATGATCTATTTATTCAGCAACTTCGACATGACGAAAAAGTAAATGCGTATGAATTTTGAGAAATTAAAGAAGTTTTTTTCACAATTTTACGGGAATCATCATCTAATTCAAAGATTTTAGATTTAAAAACACCGAAAAAAGGCTGGAAATCAGACATAATTCACTAATTTCGCATCCATATTTTATGGAAAATTTATTGCATTTTTACGTTACCCGATTAGGAATTTCTTTGGAAGAGGCGAAGCGTCAGACGGTCAAATTTGAGAAAATCGAAATTCCTAAAAAAACAATCATATTAAACTCAGGAGAAACAGAAAATTACCTTTATTTTATTGTTGAAGGGATTGTGCGTTTTTTCATGCACAAAACCCATCCTACAGAGCCACCGAAAGAGATTACTTTTTCGTTTATTGCTAAAAATATGTTTTACAGTGCATATGATTCTTTCATTACCAGAAATCCTTGCGAATACAATGTTCAGGCATTACAAGATACTACTGTGTACAGAATTCATTATCTGGATGTGCATGATTTATACGAAAACACCAAGGTGGGCAATTATATAGGCAGAATTTCCGCAGAACAGCTTTATTTAAAAAAAGCACAGCGGGAGATTTCATTGGTATCGCATAATGCAGAAGAAAGATATTTGAATTTGCTAAAGTCTTATCCGGAATACATCCTTCAGATTCCTTTGAAATATATTGCCTCATATCTGGGAATTACCCCGCAGGCGCTAAGTCGTATCAGAAGGCACATTTCTTAACATAGGTTCATTTCATTAGACTTATTAAACACTTAGTTTTGCTGCTACTTAAGAGACACAAATGATGAAACTTTATTTGTCCAATTAAGATAGATTTTTCAATCTAGAAGATATAAATTCCCAAACCCTTCAGAATAAAAATTCGGAAGGGTTTTCTTTTTTCTAAGAAAATTAAATCCGTATTTTAGACAAAATTTTTTTGTAATGATAAAACGTACTATTTTGATTGCTTCGGCGTTCTTCAGTTTTTCTTGGGGAATGGCTCAGCAATACGGCGGAATGTGGATTCCCACTGAGTTGAATGAAAAGGAGATGAAAGATTTGGGAATGAAAATCTCTGCCAAAGATATCTTCAACACTCAAAAACCAAGTATAAAAGACGCCGTGGTACAATTTAACGGAGGTTGTACGGCTGAAATTATTTCGCCAAAAGGCCTACTTCTTACCAATCACCATTGCGGGTACGGACAAATTCAGGCACACTCAACGGTTGACAATGACCTTTTATCAAACGGATTTTGGGCTAAAAATATGGGAACTGAATTACCTAATCCCGGAGTAACCGTTGATTTTATTCTTGACATTAAAGAAGTTACTACTCAGATTTTAGAAAATACAGACAATCTTCAAGAGCCTGAACTATCAAAAAAAATAGCTGCTAATATTGAGATTTATAAAAATTCTCAAAAAACAGAGCCCTACCAGTCGATTTCTGTAAAATCGATGTATTACGGAAATAAATTTTACGCTTATGTGATTGAAACCTACAAAGACGTTCGTTTGGTAGGAGCTCCGCCACAAAGCATTGGTAAATTCGGAAGCGATACCGATAACTGGGTTTGGCCAAGACATACGGGAGATTTCTCTATGTTCAGAATTTATGCTGACAAAAATAATAAACCTGCTGAGTATTCTAAAGATAACGTTCCTTACGTTCCGAAACATTACCTTCCAGTTTCTATAAAAGATAAGGGTGAAAACGATTTCACCTTTGTATTTGGTTTTCCGGGCAGAACAACGGAATATCTTCCGGCAATTGCTGTTGAGAAAATCATGACAGAAATTGACCCTGCAAGAATTGCAGTGCGTGACGTTGCGTTAAAAACTTTAGATGAAAAAATGCGTGCTGATGATGCGACACGTATCAAATATGCTTCAAAATTTGCTTCCGTTGCCAACTATTGGAAAAAGTGGATTGGTGAAGTAGAAGGTTTGAAAAAATCGAATGCCGTTCAGAAAAAAGTAATGTATGAAGGTTCTCTGGTTTCTAAAAACCCGCAAATAAAAACTACTTTAGACGAGCTTAATAATTCATACAAAGATCAGGCGCCTTACGCTTTAAACAATGCATATTACACTGAAGTTATAAGAAACGCTGAAACTCTATCGCTTGCCAACCTTTTCTCTACTTACATCACTTCAGTTGAAGCCGGAAGAATGGATGAAAAAGGAACGACAGCTTTCAAAAATAAATTGACTTCTTTTTACAAAGATTACAGCGCAGAACTTGATGCTAAAGTTACCGCTAAACTTCTGGCTTTGTATGCTAATAAAACAGCACAACAATTTTTGCCTACAGGTTTTGACAAGTATAAAAATGAAGCTCAAAATATCACCAATTTTGAAGAAATTTCTAAAAATTCAGTGATCACAGGAAGATCTGCGGTGAACGGAGCTGCTCTGAATGTTGACATTGACAAAGCATTTTCTAATCAGGACAAATTGATTAAAACAATTAAAAAAGATCCTGTTTATCAGCTTTTCATGACGGTGAAAGATACTTATATGAAAACTGCTGACCCACAATTCACTTCTTTGCAGGCAAAAATTGATGGATTGCAGAAGAAATATATGGCACAACAAATGTCTACAGATAAAGATAGAAAATTCTTCCCGGATGCTAATTCTACGCTTCGTGTAACATACGGAAAAGTAAAAGGATCGACTCCGAAAGATGCGGTAACTTACGATTATCAGACCCATTTGGCAGGTGTCATGGAAAAATATGTTCCCGGAGATTATGAATTTGATGTTCCTAAAAAACTGATTGATCTATATGATAAAAAAGATTTTGGAAACTACAAAGACAAAACCGGTGATGTTCCTGTAGGATTTACGGCAACCAACCATACAACAGGTGGGAACTCTGGAAGTCCGGCATTAGATGCGCAAGGAAATCTTGTAGGGCTGAACTTCGACAGACAATGGGAAGGTACAATGAGTGATATCAACTACGACCCACGTTTCAGCAGAAACATCATGGTTGATACAAAATATATTCTTTTCATCGTTGATAAATTTGCCGATTCTAAATGGCTGATTGATGAGATGAAAATTGTGAAGTAATTATTTTCTATTGAATAAATAAAAAGTCCTGAAATTTGCTTTCAGGACTTTTTTATTTCTCATTAATTTTTGCTTTAAGCATTTCAATTTCTGCTTCTAATTTTTCTATGTATTTCTTTTGAGTCTCCCAAACAGAAAGAGGAATATTGTAGTTATTGCTTACAATATTACCATTTCCTGTTGCATTATCATTAAAAATAAAAACCAAACTTTCATCACTTTCATAAATATCATCTAAGGGAACGTCTAATAATTCCGAAATCTTCTGCCATTCATGCATTGAGATTTTTGAAGTTCCTTTTTCTCTCCTATTATAATTTGAAACATCCATACAAAGAATGTCTGCAATTTTTTCCTGAGTAATATTTTTTCTTTTACGAACTTCAATAAGTTTTGTTTTCTCCATTTTGCAAAGTTTAGTGTAAAGATATAGTTTTTGCAAAAAATCGCAATAAAATCGCAAAATGATTTTTACATTTGAGTATATTTAATTTTTACTTTTGAAATATTAAACAATTAAAATAAAAACAAATGAAAAAAATCTTATTTTTAGCTTCATTCTGTGTAGCTGTCTTAGTTGGTGCAAAAGACAACAAAAAAATTGAATTGACAACTTTTATCAAGGATAAAGTTGAAATTAGTTTTACAAAACCTCTTTATTGTCAAGAATATTCTATTGAACCATGGTGTACTGCTGGCAGTCTTATTAACGATACGGTATGCTATGATCCAAATAATTCAGCAGATAGAGATCATGCTTTTGCTTGCATGGACGAAAACGCAAGACTAACAAACATATTTTTTTGTGGTAGAGAAACGCCTAGAATTACACAGGATGTAAGTTTTAATTAAATACTATGTTTAAAAAAATATTCATTAAATCAATAATATCAATCCTATTTTTTCAAGCTATCAATGTTTTTTCACAGCAAATTGATAGTTCAAATATTGAAGTTAAATATAAGACTACCTTTTTAATTGACACTGCAAATATTTACACGAAAAAAGAAGAAATTACATCTTTGCAGATAGGAAAGTTTTCTTCATTATTCAAAAGTAATATTAAACAATTAGCAGATTCCTTATCAAGAGAGTACATTAAGAAAAGTGTAGATAATCCCGTTAATGGTAAAGTAGTAATAAAGACAGGAAATCTTACATACGTAGAGTTTATTCCTGAAGTTTTTTTTACAAATAGTAAATTTATTATTTGGGATAAAATTTTGAGAAATACATATAGTTTTGAAACTAATGAAAAAATACAATGGAATCTCATTAATGAAACTAAAGTCATTAGCGGATATAAATGCCAAAAAGCTACAGGGAAATATAGAAATAAAGAAATTACAGCTTGGTATACCAAAGATATCCCAATTCCTGAAGGCCCTTATACATTCAAAGGATTGCCTGGTTTGGTCTTAGAAGCTTATGACAGTAAAGATTATTTCCATTTTACTTTAGCAGGTTTAAAAAATGTCAGGAAACCTATTTTACCGATTGAAGGAGGAATAAAGACCACCTATGAAAAATTTTTCAAAAAAAGAAAAGAAATTATGGACGATCCATTAGGTTCTTTTTTCAATAGTTTTGGTAGATCTGCTCCCAAAGATTCAGAAGAATTAATCATAAAAAACATTAGGAGTATAAACAATTTTTTAGATTAAAATAAAGTGGGCGAAATCTTTGATTTCGCCCGCCTTATTTTGATGAATATTTATAATTAATACCCAAAAATCTCTTCTAAATCAACTTCTTTAAAACTTCCCATTTGCTCCACAGCTTCCAAATTTAGGTTTTCTTTTTTCCCGATGATGGCTGTATTGAACTGTACAGGCTTGATTGCGGTCTGATAAAACTGCTTAATTTCGTCAAAAGTCAAACTTTCAATCTGGGTATAAATATCTTTTCTGAAATCGTGAGTGATGCCCAGTTTCTGTAGTTTTAATGTATTGAAAAAAATATTGGTTCTTGTAATTCTTGTTGAGGCAATCTGCTTCAATGCTGCATTCTTCGCATTTTCAAACTGAGTAGTCACTTCCGGAAGTTCATCCATCAGTTCAGTCATTGTATCGACGGCAATCTGCAATTTATCTGGCTGTGTTCCCACATACGTTGTAATGTAATCGGGATGACCAATTTCTGCATTCGGAGAATAGGAAACATACGCTGAATACGCCAAACTCTTACTCTCACGAATCTCCTGAAAAACGATTGATGACAAACCACGCCCAAAATATTCATTAAAAACATTGATTTTACCAAAATTCTCTGTGTTCACATGATGTCCCTTCCCTATTTTGCTCATTTCCATCTGCACCATATCGTAATTGGTGAAGTAGACATTTCCAACCGTTTCCGGCTCGGGATATTTCTTCGGATCAGGAATGGTTCGGCTTTGGGTCTCAATAAAACCTTCTATTTCCTGCTTAAATTTCTCAAAATCTTTCCCGTAGAAAAATATCTGATATTGGAATTTAAATAAACTTTTAATACGCTCTGTAAAATCTTCTACTTTTGTATTTTCAAGCTCTTCTTTCGAAAGAAAATCTAAAAATCTTGAACCTTTACCCAGCTTTGTATAATTCGTTAAAGCCGTCATGATGCGGTTTTTGTCTTTCTTTCCCGCTTCACGGTTTTCCAGAATCGTTTCTACAAACTGATTATAAATTTCCTGATCAGGCTGTACATTTTTCATCCAGTGTTGAAGCAATTCAATTCCTTCCTTCATATTTTCCTCTAATCCGCTGAGCGAAATATGAAGCTGGTCTGAAGTGGTTTTAAAATCGTTGGTGATTCCTATTTTAAAGAATTCCTTTTTCAAATCTTCGGGCGAGAATTTTTCTGTTCCGAGATATTGTAAAATTTGGGTAGAAATTCCCAATTCACGGTCATTATCGCTTCCAAACGGGAAAATAAAATGTACCTGAGCAATTTCGTTGTATTTATTTTTAACGAAACTTATTTTTTTATCTTTTACAACGTCTGTCGTTATTTCTTTCTGATAATCAATAAATTCAGGCTGAATATCTTCAGTCTTTTCATTGACGATTTCCTTTAAAAATTCAGACTGTGCGTCACGGTTGATTTTGATGGCTGTAATTCCGGGATTGTCAACTCTCAACAGTTTTTCGTTCACTCCTTTCTCTTTGTTGACGACCACATAATTATCTTTAAAGAAATCGTTCGCAAATGCAATCACTTCTTGTCTGGTAATTTCAGCATATTCATCCATCTCATTCAACTCCTGTTCCCAAGTCCTACCTTTGATGTAAGTATCATAAAGATTATTCGCTAAACCTCCTGCGGTTTCCAAAGCTTTCATTCTCTGAAGTTTGAAATCGTTAATGATGGCAGGAAGCATCCAATCCGGAAAATCTCCTTTTTTCACCAGTTCGATTTGCTCCAAAACCATTTCTCTTGCTTCCAATAAAGTCTGATTTTCTTTAGGAACGGCAACTATTGAAAAGAAACCGTAATTTTTTAATCCTAAAGAATATGCCTGTGCCCAAAGCATTTTTTGAGTCTGATTGATATGTAAATCGAGCAAACCCGCTTCTCCTCTATTGCTTAAAATATTAGCAACCACATCGGCAAGCATCGCTTCTTTAGATCCATAACTGTCTGTTCTCCAAGCCAATTGAATTCTCGGTGTTGTAGGACTGTAGACTGTTCTTTCAACGATTTCAGTCATTGGTTGTTCGACAATCGCCTCTTTTTTTGGCAATTCTTTATACGGAATTGAGCCAAAATATTGGTCGACAAGCTTGACGGTTTCTTCAAAATCTAAATCTCCCACCAAAACAATTGCGTAATTATTGGGAACATAATATTCGTCAAAATATTTATGAATTGCCTTCATCGAAGGATTTTTCAGATGTTCAGGTTTTCCTAAAGTCGTTTGCTGACCGTTCGGATGGGTTGGGAAAAGGGCTTCCATCAAAGAATCATTCACCAAACGAGAATCGTTGTCCTGCGCACGGTTGAATTCTTCATAAACGGATTCTAACTCTGTGTGAAAAAGTCTTAGAACCATTTCGGAAAATCGTTCTTTCTCAACTTTTAGCCATTTTTCAAGTTCGTTGTTGGGGATATTATTTTTATAAACCGTTTCGTCAAACCAAGTGTGGGCATTAGTTCCGCTCGCTCCCAGAGATGAAATGATTTTATCATACTCATTGGCGATTGCATATTGGCTTGCTTCCTGAGAAATTTCATCTATTTTTTTATAGATCTCTTTCTTCTTTTCAGGATTTTGCTCGGCTTTATGTTGTTCGTATAAATCTGAAATCTGATCAAGCAATACTTTTTCTTTTTCCCAATTTTGTGTTCCGATTTTTGATGTTCCTTTGAACATCATATGTTCCAGATAATGTGCCAAACCTGTATTATCAGAAGGATCATTATTACTCCCCGTTCTCACAGGAATGTAGGTTTGAATTCTTGGGGCATCAAAATTTTGAGCCAAAAAAACTTTCAGTCCGTTTTTTAGGGTGTAAATTCTGACTTTATTTTCGTCGTGGGTGACGGTAATGTATTCGTAATTATTGCTGTCGGTATGAATCGTTTCCTTGTATCTTCTGTCAATCATATCTAAATTCATTTTCACTCCTTTTTAAAATCAGAATGCCTTACAAATGTAAGGATTCAAAAAATAAGAGTGATTACAATTGTTTATATTAAATCTATGGTGATGATTTAATTTAAGTGTTGTTTTTTAAGTTCGACGCTTTTTTTGATTTAATAAATTTTAAATCATTTTAAAGGGATTTTATTATCTTAGTTGTTTATTAATTCAAATAAATGAAACTTACCTATTTCCTGCTATTTTTAATGATTGGTTTTACCAACGCACAAACTCACCGTTTCTTTTACGAACTGAAATTCAAACAAGACTCCACACAAACCGAGCCGCTTAAAAGCTTTATGGTTTTGGACATAAATCCTGATGGCAGCAAATATTATGACAATGTTTTTCTAGAAAAAGATTCCATCAACAAAGCAAACAACGATAAAAATACAAACTGGACAAAACATACTCCCGTAACGAGAAAGAAAAACTCTAATGAAAATCTCAATTTCAGTGCAATTGATTTTCAAATCTACAGCTATCCTACCGAAGATTTAATTAAATGGAATTTATCTAACGAAACTAAACAACTTGCAGGATTTACCGTACAAAAAGCAACCACCAATTTTGGCGGCAGAAAATGGACAGCATGGTTCACCAAGGAAATTCCTTTTTCAGAAGGTCCTTATAAATTTAAAGGACTTCCAGGTTTAATTGTTTCAATCGAAGACAGTCAGAAACAATACAGCTTCAATTTGATTAAAAGCAAAAAATTAGCTGAAACTTACGATACATCAAATTTTTTGGAAGTAAGATACGGACGAAAACCAATTCTTATAACAGAAAAAATATTTCTAAAAAAAGCAATGGAGTTCTACAATGATCCTATGCATGAGGACAGAGAGAATTTGCGAAACGGCTCTTCAGAAAGTATCGATATTGATGGTAAAAGATATACAAAAGCCAGCGAACTTGTACCGTTGATCAAAGATGAGCAAAATTATATCAGAAAATATAACAATCCGATTGAGAGAAATAAGGCGATAAAATACCCTGTTAAGTAATATTTTAATGGAAATCTGGACATACATTCTTATTCTTTTTGTTTTAGCCAACCTATTTTATTTTCTATTTTCTGATGAAAAGGAAACTAAGAGAAAATTTTGGCTGACTGTTTCTGTATTTTCAATTATCCTTTTGATAATTGCAGTTTTTCTAAGTCTTATATCTTCAGATTCGCTTATTGACAATACAGTAGATTTTTTTACATTTATTATATCAGCGATTATTATAACGATTATGATGTTATCATATCATTTGAAAATACATCAAATTTTAAATGACTCTCCCATGTTTTCAAAAAATTATATCAGATATATATTTAGCTTTTCATTTTTTTCATTTTTTATAAATATTGTATTTTTCATTATTCTTTTTATCATTTTGTCTCTTATCTTCGACGTTGAATAATATAGATAATATTGTATGAATATTACATTCTTCCCCACCCAGCAAGACTTCTGCAAATGGCTTGAAGAAAATCACAAAACAAAAACAGAGCTATTGGTGGGCTTTTATAAAGTCGGAACGAAAAAGCCTTCTATGACATGGTCAGAATCTGTGGATCAGGCTTTATGCTTTGGCTGGATCGACGGGGTGAGAAAATCAATAGATGAAGAAAGCTATAGCATTCGGTTTACTCCAAGAAAACCAACGAGCATCTGGAGTACCATCAACATTAAAAAAATGGAAGAATTGACCAAAGCAGGTCTTATGAAGCCTGCAGGCCTTGATGCATTTAAGCTTAGAAAAGAAAATAAATCCGGGATCTATTCTCATGAAACTGAAAATGTAAAATTTTCTCAAGAATATGAAGAACAATTTAAAGCCAATCAAAAAGCCTGGGAATTTTTCGAAAAGCAAGCACCGTCTTATAAAAAGGTCATGACCCATTGGATTATGAGCGCTAAACAACAAAAAACACAAATTTCACGTTTAGAAAAAACAATTTTGGAGAGTGAAAAAGAGAAGCGAATTTCGTAAGCCAACAGCAGCTACAATTCATCTTATCAAATTTTATTATTTTTATAATATGAAAGAATTTTTTGCGATATTAATCCTTACTCTTTGCTTTTCTTGCATTTCGCCTGAGTCAAAGAATCAGCCGCAGGAAAAAACTGTGACGAAGACAGTTCCGCAGATTGAAGCAAAAAAAGATTCAATAAAGATAGATACGATTGAGTTTGTTTCTTACAATGATAACTTTGATTATACTCAACTTAATGGTAAAAAAGAAAATGAAGAAATCGATTTTGTTAATGATAACAATAACGACCGCAGTTTTCTTCGAGGTGACCTCATCGCAATAAAATGGAAAAATGACACGATTTACATCGCAGGAGACGGAGAGACTCCGCAAATTGCACAGTGGATTGTTTCTGCTAAAAAAATCAAAGACGGAAATGTTTCAAAACTCAGAAAACAATATGGCAAACCTATCAAATATCATTATTCAAAAGAAGATGAAATTTCAGATTCTTACCTAGAACATTTACATGATCTCGCAGAATACTATATCGCCAATTCCAAGAATGATTTGGTTAAATTATCCCTAAAAGACAAAATTGATCTCGCCTACTCCGTAGAAAAACAGACCAGAGACAATAAGGAATATTACGTTTTGGGAATTTATACAGAATCTGAAAATAAAATCAGTACCATCCAATGGCTCTACATTGCACCTGAAACCGATAAAATCTACGAATATGATTTACCCGAGGACAAACTGATATATTTTCCTTAAATTTTAAAAACTAAAAAACACCATCATGGCATCAAAAAAGCAATTATCAGAAAGAGAAACCATTGAACTGCTGGATATTCTGCAACAGCGTTTTGAGAAAAACATCAACCGTCATCCAAAAATGGATTGGTCAAAAATTGAAACAAAACTAAAAGCAAATCCGCAAAAACTTTGGTCGCTCAACGAAATGGAAATTTCCGGCGGCGAACCTGATGTGGTAGATTATGATAAAAAATCTGATGAATATGTACTCTTCGATTGCTCTCCGGAAAGTCCGAAAGGCAGGAGAAGTTTTTGCTATGACCGTGAAGCATTGGATTCCAGAAAAGAAAACAAACCACAAAATGATGCATTGACTGTCGCTTCAGAAATGGGTGTAGAAATTTTGGATGAAACCCAATATCGATTTTTACAAACCTTAGGGGAATTTGACCTGAAAACCTCAAGTTGGATTAAAACTCCAAAAGATATCCGAGCTTTGGGCGGCGCACTATTTTGTGACCGACGGTACAACACAGTTTTTCTGTATCACAATGGTGCCAATTCTTATTATGCTGCAAGAGCTTTTCGTGGATTTTTGAAGGTTTAACGATTAAAAACAATATATGGAAACTGCAAAAATGATAATTTCTGTGATTGGATTGATTGGTATCGGAGGCCTTCTAAAAAGTGCTTTTGATTATCTTTTTATTGAAAAAAGAAAACGAAAAGATCAGTCAAGACATGAACTCAAAGATTTAAGATACAAAGAAATGATTATTCTTTGTTATTCCTTGCTAAATTATGATCTTAATAAAGAAAAATTACTTTTAAAAAGAGCCGACATCAAATCTCGTGAAGAGCTCATCTCTGAAATTAAATTGGAATGGATAAATATGACACTTTATGCTTCTGATACTGTAATAATGGCTACCAAAAAATTTATTCAATTTAATAATCAAGATAATTTATCTGATATGGTTTTCGCAATGAGAGAAAGTCTTTATGACATAAATACATCTTTAACTTCTCAAAATTTGAGATTGGAATAAAATTGCTTTTAGTAAAATAAGAATACATATATATTTGAAATAAAAAACTATTAACCTTACCTTTGACGCTTCAAAAAATTAGACATGAATACACAGACTTTAGATTTTTGGGTAGGGAATTTTAATTCGGAGGAAGATTTTCTGCAGTTTGTAGAAGAAGATGACAACTACTATCTGAATGAAGAAGATGACGACAATTACATCTCAAAATTTTCTGAATCTCAAGATACAATTTGGTTTGACGGTGATTTGGCAGAATATGGGTTCGAAAATTTAAGCAAAAATATTTATGAAAACTTTTCAGAATACTCATTTGCCGAGCAATGGCTTCCGGAATTGGTTCACAAAATCAACCTATCAGAATTGAAATTTGACGTCAACTCACTAATATTTGTTAGTCAAGGTCAAATTCCAAAACCTGTTTCTGTCGAAAATGATGATTTTTCTTTGGTGTATATGGGTAGTGTTGAGATTGAGTATTAAAATTTGATAGTATCAATCTATACTATTAAATCCTCTAAGAGTAATTCATCAAAGCATTTCAAGAATTAATAAACTTTATTAGAACATTTCTTATTTCTTCGTTAACATCGTAGATTTTCAAAATCGCATTCAATCCCAAAGTAACATTAATCTGATTATCCAAAATTTGTATTATCATTTTTTTATCCATAGGAGATAAAAATTCATCTGTGATAGTGATAAGATTTGAACTCATATCAACAACGTAATTCATCACGTTACTTTTAAATATTCCGAATTTCGTAGTTTGAATTGTAATTGTTATTTCAGCGCCATTAATGAATAAATCAGCTCTATTAAAAACATTATCCTTTTCAGTTTTGTTTTTAACAATTCTGTAGGATTTTACCTTCAAATTTTTCTGTTTAATTTTCATCAAAATTTCTAATGCGCTTCCAGCCAATTCTTCCCTACTCCAACCTCAACCAATAAAGGAACTTGTGTTTCAATTGCATTTTCCATTTCGGTTTTAATAATATTTGTAGCTACTTCTACCTCATCAATTGGAGATTCGAAAACCAATTCGTCATGTACCTGAAGAAGCATTTTCGTGTGAAGTTTTTCTTTCTCTAATTCTTTTTGAATTTTAATCATCGCCATTTTCACAACATCAGCTGCACTTCCCTGAATGGGAGCATTTACGGCATTTCTTTCGGCATGAGCTCGCACCACAAAATTTCCGGAGTTGATATCTTTTAAGTGACGTTTTCTTCCTAAAATCGTTTCTACATAACCGATATCACGAGCTCTTTTCACTTGCTCCGCCATGTATTCTTTCAACTTCGGGTAGGTTTCGTAATACGCCTCTATCATCTGCTTGGCCTCAGATCTCGATAATCCGGTTTGTTCTGCCAAAGCAAAAGCTCCCTGACCGTATAAAATTCCAAAATTGACGGTTTTTGCTTGTCCACGCTGGGTTTTTGAAACTTCTTCCAACGGAATATTAAATAATTTCGCCGCCGTAGAAGCGTGAATATCTTCACCATCCTGAAACGCTTTGATCATATTGTCTTCACCTGAAATTTCGGCAATCAGACGCAATTCGATCTGAGAATAATCGGCAGAGATGATTTTCTTCCCTTCAGCGGAAACAAACGCTCCACGGATTTGCTGACCTCTCAATGTACGGATCGGAATATTCTGTAAATTTGGGTTTACACTCGCCAAACGACCTGTTGCAGCAGTTGTTTGAGAGAAATTGGTATGGACACGATTGTCATCTTTATCAATTTGGGACGGTAATGCATCAACATAAGTTGATTTGAGTTTCTGATACGTCCTGTACTCTAAAATATGCTGAATAATCTCGTGTTTTGAAGCTAATTTCTGAAGCACATCTTCGGAAGTTGCATACTGTCCGGTTTTCGTTTTTTTGGCTTTCGGGTCAAGCTGCATTTTATCAAACAGAACGTCTCCCAACTGTCTCGGGGAATTCATATTAAATTCTTCACCGGAAATTTCAAATATTTTGGATTCTAATTGTCTTAAATCATTCTCAAGGTCGATGCTTTCCTGAGCAAGCCATTTTTTGTCTAGAGAAATACCTTCTAATTCCATTTTGGCAAGAACTTCCATCAATGGCATTTCTATATTGTAGAAAAGATCTTCAAGGTTTTCTTTTTTCAATTGAGGTGCAAACAATTCGTACAACTGGAAAGTTACATCAGCATCTTCAGCTGCATAATCAGTCTGCGTTCTTAAGTCTGCATCTCTGAAATTGCCCTGATTTTTTCCTTTTTTACCGATAATGGTTTCGATGGAAACAGGTTTATAATTTAGATAAACTTCTGAAAGATAATCCATCCCATGTCGTCCGTCCGGATTTAAAAGGTAATGGGCAATCATGGTATCAAACATTGCACCTTTTACGGTCATATCGTATTGCTTCAGAACTTTGTAATCGTACTTTAAGTTGTGAGCAATTTTCAGTAAATCTTCTTTTTCAAAAAACGGCCTGAAAATCTCGAGTGTCTGTAAAACTTCACCCTGATCTTCCGAAAGCGGAATATAGTATGCCAAACCTTTTTTATATGAAAAGCTCATCCCGACTAATTCCGCTTCCAGCTCGTTCAGAGAAGTGGTTTCAGTATCAAAACAAACAGCTTTCTGTTTTAAAAGATTCTGAACTAATATTTTCTGCGCTTTAGGATTATCTACAAACTGATAAAGATGATCGTTTTCTGCGATGGTTTCTTTGGTAGAAGTTGCCTGATCGAGTTCCTCAAAACTGGCAAAAAGATCAAGCTGTCCTACATTTCTTGCAACTTTCTGTTGAGGTGTTTCAGTTGCTGAGACTTCTGTCTCACTAACAATAACCCCATCTTTCTCGACAGTTGTGGTTTTCACAGTAACTGTTTCAGCTGGCGCGAATGCTCTGTAAAGATTTTCATACAGTCTTCTGAATTCTATCTCGTCGAAAATTTCTTTTACTTTTTCAAAATCGGGAGTTTCAAGATCATATTGTTCTTGATGAAATTCTACTGGAGCATCACAGATGATGGTCGCTAATTTTTTAGATAAAATTCCACGTTCGGCAGAAGCTTCTATTTTTTCTTTTAACTTTCCTTTGAGTTGATGAGTATTGGCTAAAAGGTTTTCGATGGTACCGTACTCTTTAAGAAATTTCATAGCAGTTTTCTCTCCTACACCATCTAAGCCCGGAATATTATCAGACGAATCACCCATCATCGCCAAGAAATCAATCACCTGTTTCGGATCTTCAATTCCATATCTTGCTTTCACTTCTTCTATGCCTAAAATCGAAATCTCACCACCTCTGAAACCCGGTTTATACAACTTAATTTTATCCGTAACCAATTGAGCAAAATCTTTGTCTCCGCTTACAATAAAACTCGTATAATTTTCCTTTTCTGCTTTACAGGCAATTGTACCAATCACGTCATCAGCTTCGTAGCCTTCAACACCCAAACTCGGCACATGCATAGCTTCTAAAATACGGTGAATGTAAGGAATGGCAAATTTGATTGCTTCAGGTGTTTCACTTCGATTGGCTTTATAATCTGCATAATCGTTTGTACGAATACTTGCCTGACCGACATCAAAAATTACTGCTAGATGGGTCGGTCTTTCTTTTCTAATCAATTCAATAAGAGAATTCATAAAACCAAAAATAGCTGTTGTTTCCATTCCGGAACTAGTATACCTTTGGTTTTTTGACATTGCGTGATATCCTCTGAAAATCATTGCATAAGCATCGATCAAAAAAAGCCTTTTGTCCTGTGTTGCGTCCATATTTTGAATAAAGAACAAATATAAGAAAATGGGATTGTTTGGGATGAATTTATATCAGGAGATTCTTTTATCAATTGTATTATATGAACTTTTTATAATGAGGAAGGGTTTTCAATGCTTCTAATATTTTAACAGTTAAATCTTGTTTAAAACAAAAGAACGCATCAAATTGATGCGTTCTTTGTGTACGTTATTTAGAAGCTTATTCTTCGATAGGAATAGACATATCTTCCATATTATTCTTTAATATGGTACTTATATAATTTCCCTTTTTTCTAGGAATGCATGCAGTAGCAAAAGTTCTCGGGGCTTTATAAATTTCACCTTTATAATAGGGACTCGTTAAAACCGGCATGTGATAATACGCATTATCTTTATCTTCCAGATCTATGAACCATTTTCCACCAAGATGTTTTCTAAAAGTTTCACCAATATAGATTGTCAATAAATCTAAAATTTTCTGATCTTCTTTAAGAGCATTAATATTAGGGTAATTGGTTATGATCCAATTTTCTAAATCATCTAACGATTTTAAACTATAATCTAATAGTAAGTTGTTTTCTGAAGCAAATTCCTGAGAAAAAAAATCCATTTTTTCTCCTATTAAAAAAATCCATTCTTGAAAATTTTCTTTGGTATATGACATTATATATTATTTAATATGTGTAACGTTTATTCCTGCGTCTCTCAGTTCATCTAATAATGGCTGACTGGCACCTCCTTCTATTTTCCATTCGATATCCCAACCCTGTCTTACAAGTTCTCTATCTCTTTCAATTTCTGACATGATATCTTCCGTTCTTGAAAAATAATTTCCAGATTTAACCTCAACTCCCATCTTAGCATCAACATCTGCTATATCTAATCTTCTGTTAACAGTTTGTCCGTTTATTTCAACTTTAACAGTCTGTTCTCTTGCTCCCCATCCCAATTCATTGTGATAATTATCAGCAGCAGCATTCCCTCTATTGGCATTCTGCATATTTGCTTCATAAGTATTGCTCCAGCGGTTATAATCCCACTCACCCCCTCTTGCCTGATAATCATCCCACGCCTGAGCTTTATGTTCCGGAGAACCTGCAGCATACCCATTATGTACCAAAATGCCATCTTCAGTTACATAATAATTCTCATTGTCTTCAATATCAAAATTATAAACTTTTCCGTAATGAGGCAAGGTTTCTATGCTGATAACTGTGGTATAATCACCACCTTTTAAATGTAATAAATCTCCAGCTTTAAGATTTCCGGCTTCTATCCATTCATCATTGCAGAAAAATCTGTGCTCAGGAGTGACACGTACGAATTCTCCGGTTGGCAGTTCCAAAGAAAGCATTTGCTGGGTAAATCTTTCGTGTTTTGTAAGTATGGGTTTATATTCCTGCTGTTTCGTTTCTTCATTAAAGGTGAGTACTAAATCTCCTTCGTATAAATCTTCAATATTTGCCAAACCATTTTGGGTATGAACTTTGGTTCCTTCAGGAAAACAAACCAATGTTGCCCCTTTTGCAGCAAAAATACCTAGTATAAGACTCACACCGCTTTCCTGCAATTTTTCCAGGGCACTTTTGTCACTGCTCCAGATATTGTACTGTTCGTAATAAGCTCCGCCAATTCCCAGTCCACGCATGGTTTTACAGAAGAGTGATGCATTTTTGAATCCTTTAAAAGTAAACTGTTCGACTAATTCTTTTCGTGCTGTATTAGCAAACTGACGACCAAATTCACGACCGAATGTAACTGCGGTCTGCCGTGCTCCGGTAACTCCTGCGGCTGTAGTAGCACCTGTTGCACCTCCTACCATTCCTACCGCACCACGGCCGGCAAGAAAACCAAAAGCAAAATTGGCAACGTGACCAAGATTAGTGAGTGCTGCACTTCCCCAGGCCTCCCATGCGGTTTCTTTTGGGGTGATGGTACCTCCTTCCGCAGGACACATCATAACGGAGGACAGTGTAAGGGCTTTTTTGTCTTCTATTGAAAATCTTTGTGCAGTATTCGTCCATTTTCTAGTATCCGCGGCGGCTTTACATTTCAAAGCACCTATAGCAACAGCAGCTAAAATGGCAGCTGCAATAATGGCGGCAACAAGCCAACCCGGTCCGGGAATCATTGCACAAATTCCCACAGCAATTCCCGCTACAGCTCCTGCGATGAATGCAGTTTTGCCAAGACAGATAAAGTTATTCCCTTTTAAAGTATCAAGCTCTGTGGCAGCTTTATCCCCGCTAAAGGTTACAAAATTCTGGCTTGTAACTTTCATCTTTTTGGGTGCCATCCCTTTATCGCAAACAACGTAGTGTTTTTCGGTAAGATATTGTTCGTCTGCCATAATACTGTTAGAATTCTAAGTGAGTATCCATATAACAATGATAATAGAAGAACTCGCCAAGCTGCTCTGTGATTGTAAAATCAGACTTTAGCAAGATTCTGTCATCATATAAGTACTTTCCTTTTACTTTGTAATCGGGATGCATATAATTGTCTTTTGCAAATTCCCGTAACCTTCGAATCATTTTATCATCTCTGATCATCATTCCATTAACATTCCATTCGCTTAAATCCTGCTCGGTCAGTTTTTCTGTAACCGAAATATTGACCGGAATCACAACGCCAGCTCCAAACCGATCCATATCTTCTCTCTTCTGATAACTTTTACTGCCTTCAGCAAGCGGTTCTTTTCCGAAAATATAGAAGAACTGATACAGAAAATGAATATATCTGATGCTTTTGATTTCCATTTCTTCATTGGTGAGCTCATATTCTTTTGCCCGGATAATTTCGTACGCCTCGATGGGATGTGCATTGGTAAGCCAATCTTTAACCCCCTTCCATCGATCACGAATCATTTCACGATTATAAATCTTAGCTATTTCTCCTTTTTTATTGACGCCGACTTCCAGAGTGCTGTAAATACTGCATACTTTGTTGGTCATTTCGGTAATCTGTACGATTAAAGGATCTTCATACATTTCTAAATTATATTCTGTTTCGGTAATTTCAAAAATGTGAAAATCTTCGTCCGGATCTTTTCCTTTGTAAGTGACTGATGTTTTAATGTTAATTTTATAATTACTGTCTAAACTATGAACTTTAGTTTTCCCAATAATATTGGTATTGTATAAATATTCTTTACCTATTTCCATCAGGGTTACTTATTTATTAATATTTACTTTTTTACCATTAATCTGAACTTCTGCGCTTCCCGTTACATTTACATTTTTACCTCCTAGTTTTGTATCGTTTGTTGCTGAAAAATTAATCGATTTTGTGGCATCAACGATGATTTCTTTACCATTGATTGTAATTTTACCTTCCTTATCAATGACAATGGTGCTTGCGCCTACTACAATTTTAAATTCAGTCGTCGCAGTGAGTGACACTTTACCCGATTTATCCATCTGAAGGATTGAGGCTTCACCCACATTAATCATGCTTGTATTTCCGGCTTTTACCGTATTATCATTGGCAACATTTACCGAATTATTATTTCCTACTGTTACGGTTTTATCATTATTTGTGTTCGTTGTAGCATTTCCGGCACCGTCAAATTTCATATTTGCACCGCCTTGATCGGTAAGAAATACAGAACCAGCACCATCATCTAGTTCCAGTTTATTGCCACTTCTACTGCTTAAACTTTTAATATTATTTCCGGTTCCGCCACCGCCTCCTACTTGCCCGTGAAACATTCCGCCCATCACAAATGGTCTGTCTGGATGTTGGTGAGCAAAATTAACAACAACCTGATCTCCCACTTCGGGAATTGCCATAAAGCCTCGATTTTTGCTCACTTTATCGCTTCCTCCGGCATCAGGTGTCATTACTCTGATAAATTCTGAAGTATCCTGACCACTCTGCCAGTCAAACTGTATCTGAACTCTTCCTTGGTTCAAAGGATCTGTATTAGAAACAACTTTTGCAAACTGTGCATCTGCTCTCGGACTTTCAAACTCAGGTCGTGGAATATATCCGCAGTCTGCTGCTATAGCTTCAAAGTTTCCGGTGTAATATCCTCTAGCATCTACTTCATGCGAGACTTCTATCATCAGAAGTTTCGTAAAATATGAGGTTTGATTAGTCTCAGATTGCCGCATCTCAATATCTGCAGCACAACCCGGATACAAAAACGGAACTGTAGTTGTTCCTGAAGTCACAAAAACCTCGGAAGCTATACTTCCTGCCGTTCCTTTTTGGGAAGCATCCACGTCCATGAAAGAAGATGCTTTAATCGGAGCAACTCTTAATGATGGTGTAGTAAATGTTTTTTCAGAAATTTCATAAGCTCTTTTAGCAATATCTGAAGAATGATTTATTTTTGAACTTCCCGTTGTCAGCTTTTCATTTTTACTGCTGTTATAGCCGTAAAATGTAGGATTTACATGCCGAGCTTTCATTTTTATTTTAACATCACTGACGCTGCTTCCGTAAGTAAGCTTTACAGGTTGTTCCGAAGGTGGAAGTTTACCAAAATGCAATACTTCTCCATCATAAAAGAACTGCTCGCCATAGGCTTCTGCAATTCTAGCTAAATAATTATAATGCGTCTCTTCGTATTGTGAGCTGTAGGAGACATTTCCATGTTGAGCGTCTACCCTAAAATCAAATTTGCTTCCGCCAAGACCTTCTTTTATTACACGGTCAGCAATACTATTCAGACTTATTTCCTGTGCACCGCCAAAACTTTGAATGTGCGGAGCAGCATCTAAAAGAACCGTCGGACTGAAACCTGTGAGAACAATATTTCCCAGACTCCCTTTATCTTGACTAAAACCAACTTCTGTAATGACGCCGACAAAATTTCTTTCGGGACCATCGATAACATCTTTATATTTAAAAATAACCGTCAGTCTTTTTCCTAAAAAATTCTGAGCTTCCTCTAAATTGTGGTTTTCTGAACTTCCCAAGGTATCATGAGCTAAAGTCAGACTAAAACTATGATGCTTTACAGCACTTTGATTCAGTTTAAAATGTTTAAAATGCTGAATTTGTTTTCCTTCAATAATCACATCAAGCTTTACAACTCTGTTGATGCCTAAAATCTGGCTGGTAGGGATTGCTGTTGCATTATGAATCTTTGAAGTTGGCTGCTTTGCCCAAACTTTTCCTTCGGTCGTGAGAGGATTATTTGACTGCATATTCTGATTCATAAACATTGCTGAAGAATTCTTTACAGTTCCGGCGAGCGATTGTGCCTGAGAGACCTTTTCACCTGCAACATCCATTTTACCTGCCGATTTTTTAGCTTTATCACTGGCTTTATTTACAGCTTTTGAGGTTGCTGAATCTTTGGAGGCTTCCGGTTTTGCTGAGTTATTATTCTGAAACATAGCCATATTTTTTCGATTTGTGAATAGTGATTTTTCAATTATTTGACCACAGATATTGCACCAAATATCTTTTTTCAGAAAAAAATGCAAATTTCAATAAGTCAGAGGTGATTTTTATTACATTAAGTATTTAAATTAAAAATGATAAAAATCCCTTTAAAAACAACAAAACAGAATAGCTTGCTTTTTGACGGGCACGCTATTCTGTAAGAATTTTGATTTTAAATAATTAGGTTTTTAGTTACCTGGCCAAATACCTTCATAAGCTGCATTACCATAATTGATTTTTTCTGCGCTTACGATGAAGCTGATCAACATAGAATTTTGGTCTACAGCGTCAAAATCAACTTCATGCTGAATAACGTAACCGTTTTCCCAGTTTAAAGTGATTAATGTACCCTCTTCGTGAGATTTGTTGAATGTGATTTCACCAGAAGTTGGTTTGTATTTCCCATTAAGCAAACTTTCAAGAATTTCAGATTTCTCTGTAGCTTCTATCGTAAGCTTGATAATTGCATTGGAAGGATCTGAAGCTACACGTCCGGAAACGTCTGTAGATCTTGATACGCTGTAATTAAGCTTTAATAATTTTTGTCCTTCACTTCCGTTGAATTTTAAGATTCCTCTTGAATTGTCTGCCATGATTTGTAAATTTTAAACTGTTAATATTTTGTGATTTGATGTTTTATCTATAGCGAAGATAGAGCCAAAGATTGGTTACAAAAACATTTTTAGGTGTTATTTGACATTTTGTAGTAGAACTACGATTTTGTGTAGTAGAACTACGACTTTCATTAAGTAAAAACAAAAAACCCTTTACCAGAAAGGGTTTACAAGTAATCATTTTGTGAAAAATCACTTAAAAATGATAAAATTAAGATTTAATTAATAAAATTTTAGACTATTTAACAAATTTAGATTTTGCCTATTTGAAAATGCCTTTGTTAATTATTTTATAAGATAGGATTCTTTAAGTCTAAAGCAGATTATTGCTTTTCAGTTACATTTCCGGTTTCGCCATCAATTATATAGTAAACGGGAATAAAAGCTGGCGGCTCACCAATTCCCAACTCCGGATTTGTATTGGCTTTGCCTTTTTCTACTGTGACCGTGTATTGATTTTTATTTTTATCAAAAGTAATGGTAAAAGCGGAATTTCCGTTTTCGTCAAATCTTCCTTCTCCTGTAGATAAATTAATAATTTTCTTCTTATCTAAAATCTTCAGAACATCTGCAGGTTTTATTTTCCCGAACTTTTCATCTTCATTTTTGGTATCAAGTTTTCCTTTCTCGTCATAGTATTCTGAAATCCCAACTTTGGTGTACTGACCTAAAAGTGTTTCTTTCTTTTTGAGAAAACCGTCAGGATAAAACTCTTTGTAAATGGTATAGAATGAAGGAGAAGGAAGTCTTTCATATTGTATACCTGCAGAATTTTCTTTTGGGTTTTCCATCATATAAATTTCATTTCCATTGGGAAGTTTGTATGAAAAATCTGAATCTTTTTCAAATTTCAAAGCTAATTCTTTATTTATTTTTTCTCTCATACCTGATTTTGATTGATTTCCTGCTTTTTTTCCCTGGCTGTGACCATCACAGGAAATAAGCACCGAAAATAGTAGTATTAGTAAATATTTCATGTGTTTAGCTAATTTTTTTATTTAAAATTTTCCAATGCCAGTGATACGAACAAAACCTTTCTATACCTGCCAAGTGGCTGTAATCCATAATATTATTGGTCTTTTTTGCCTGATAAGTATAGTTTGCGGGCATTGTACCCTGAGTAATACTTGCAAATGTATGCGGCAGATTCATTGCATGCATGGTCTCGTGGGCTACTGTTGCTTTATTATGAGATTTGAAGTAAACCCCGAATTTTGAATTTCCATAAGCAAAACCGTTCCAATTTCCGCTCTCTCCAATGAAGTAAAGTCTATAGTGATTATCATATTTGTTTCCGAATTCACTTTTTACTTTATCTTCAAGATAATCCCGCAAGCCAGTACTGTTTGTTACTTTAAAGACTCCGTTTACATTGGTGCAAAAATTACTTTTGAATTTATTAAACAGAAAATTTCCTGTGCAGTCTAAATTTTCTTCTATCATTGAAACCGAAACCAAAGCCTGTGACATACATTGTGAGAAAAAAACTTTCCCTCCTGTCGCGGGCTTACCGATAACAGCACTGCCGTTGGCATCAGTTTTTACTTTGATAATGACGACATTTATTTTTTTTACAAAATTTTTATCATTGGGGTGAATTCTCATTGCACCACAGATCTCACCATCTGCTTTTACATGCAAAATCTGTTCTTTACCAAATTCTTGCTTACATGAAATTTCAAGGTAATTGAATTTATCATATTTCCCTTTTCTTATGTCTCCTATTTCTTTTAAGTTGAGACTTAAATATTTTTCGGCATCTTTATCTTTAAATTCAAAAGTAAGTTTTTTGGGCTTTTCTTTAATTTCAATTTTAAGTGTAAATAATGCTGATTTGCCTTTAAATAATGTTAATGTAGGAATAGGATATAAATATGCCTTTTTATTGATCTTTTTCCAAACTACTGAAAAGCTTTTATAACTTTTCAGCTTTTTATCATACATATTGAGTTCTTTTTTAAAATAGCCTTCAGGATTATTAATATTATCTCTTGTCCAGCTATTGGTATTCTGAAATGGTGTCGCAAAGCTACTTTCTTCAAAATATCTACCCATAATGGCTCCAAACCAATCATCCCCTTTTTGCCCCGAATCTCCCTGTCTAAGCCAATCAAAACCAAAATCCGGATTGCTCATGTATTTATCATGCGGTCTGAATTGCACCAGACACTGCGCTTTAATTTCTCCGGCAGAAGGTTTTGAAGGATTTTTATAACCTATTCCATTGGTTTCTCCCTTTTCGGTAACCATTTCCGTAGCATTGTCTACAATGTTACTTTCAGAAAAAATATTATAATCTTTCTCAATAACTTCTGTTATCTTACCTTTTACAATTCTCGTTCTGCTCATACTTCAAGGTATTAGTAGTTCTTGCTTTGTTCACCACTGTTGTTTTGAACTTCCTTCTGCGCATGCTTGCTGATAGATCCGTTTGAGCTTGTTTCGATTCCCTGATCAGAATTAATTACGGTTTTACCTTTTTTCACTTCACTTGTAACGTCACCTTCAATCATTTCTGTAAGCTTACCAGTGATAAACATGCTTGTATCTCCCATTACGGAAGTTATTTTCATAGCGCCCACACTTTCGGTATTATTCATTCCTATGGTATCTGACTTATTTACTCCCACAGAAGTTGTCATATTTTCCCCAACATTGATATTCATATTCTTGCAATTCAGCGTCATCGTTTCAGGTGCTGTGATATTGATATTACTTCCGGTCGTATCCAGATGAATTTCATTGCCCGATTTATCTGTAATAATGATACTTTCATCCTCTGTGAAAACAATCTTATGACCACTCCTTGTCATGATAGATTTTACTCGGTTGTCTGCAAATCCTCCTAACGCTGTTCCACCATGAAACATCCCACCCATGACGAAAGGTCTGTCCGGATGATTGTGTACAAAATTCACCATTACCTGATCACCCACTTCAGGAATTGCTACATACCCTCGGTTTTGAGTAATCTGGTCTGTTCCTCCCGCATCAGGACTCATCATTCTGATAAAATGCGTCGTGTCATTCGTCTGCCAGTCAAATCTTACCTGAACTCTTCCTTGGCCTTCCGGATCGGTGTTGGAAATAACCGTGGCAATCTGTGGTTGAGCGACTGGAACTGTGAATTCCGGTTTTGGTAAAAATCCTGTATCGGATGCGATTCCCTTAAAACTTCCGGTGTAATGACCAATGGTGTCTATTTCATGCGTCGTTTCTGTCACCATGATTCTTGTGAAATACGAAGTTTCATTCGTATCAGGTTTTCTCATTTCAACATCTACGGCGCAGCCAGGATGTAAAAAAGGAACCGTTGTTGAACCTGAAATATTGAAAACGTTGACCGCCTCACTTCCCGAAGTGCTTTTTTGAGAATATTCTACATCTAAATGGGTTGTTGCTTTGATTGGAGCAACTCTTAACGACGGAGTTTTATAAATATTGTCATTGTGCTGGTAAGCAGTTTTTGCTAAATCTCCGACATGCTGAATCGGGGTTGCTCCTGACTTTAAAACTTCATTTTTGTTGCTATTGTAGCCATAAAATTGAGGCTTTGTATGAACTGCTTTTAATTCAACTTTGATATCATTCGCACTACTTCCGTAAGTTAATTTAATCGGTTGATTCTGTGGCGGAAGTTTTCCGAAATGAAGAACTTCACCGTCATAATAAAACTGTTCACCATACGCTTCTGCCATTCTCGCCAGATAGTTGTAATGCGTTTCATCATATTGGCTGCTGTAGATGATTTGAGAATAATCATTTGTATCGATTCTGATATCAAAACGGCTTTTATCTAAACCTTGTTTAATGACTTCTTCAGCAATAATTCCCATATTCACAGCCTGACTTCCGCCAAAACTTTGAATATGAGGAGCACCATCGAGCAAAATAGTCGGGCTGAAACCGGATAAAACAATGTTTCCCAAACTCATTCTCTCTTGGCTGAAACCTACTCCTGTAATGACGCCGACAAATGTACGTTCAGGACTTTTGTCGATGTCTTTATAAGAGATAATTGCCGTCAGACGTTTGCCTAAAAACTTATTGGCTTCTTCTAAAGTATGGGTTTGGCGGTCGCCTAAAGTGTCGTGAGCTAAAGTCAAGGTAAACTCGTGGTGCTTCTGTGCACTTTGGGTAAGCTTGAAATGTTTGTAATATTTGATCACTTTACCTTCAATAACCAAAGATAATTTGACCAGGCGGTTGATGCCGGTATGGTGACTGTCTGAGATTCCTTCTGCGTTTTGTGACGGACGGAAAGAAGAACCTCTGGTTTTTTCTGAGGTATTCATATTGTTGTGATTGTGTGGTGGTTTAAAGTTATTAAATTTTATTTATTCCTGCAGATTTTATGTATTAAATTTTTGATTTTTAACTTTTCTTAAACATTTGGAAATCTGTGTACTCTGTGAAATAAGTTCTTTTTCGGATCAATTTTTCTAAGACATACCAGATTGCAGCCCGGCTTGAACGGACTCTTCGACAAGCTCAGAGTGACAGAGCGGAGAGTGGAAGACATAAATGAGAAAAAGCGTAGGCTTTTTCGAAGTTTACGAACGAAGTTCATTGCTGCCCAAATAAAATATTGCAGACGAAAAAGACCGTCTTGCAGACAGTCTTTTTGTATACCATAATACTTAAAATGCATCGACGGATTTTAGCTTGTTGGCCAAAGACCTTCGAAAGCTGCGGTTCCGTAATTGATTTTTTCTGCACTTACTACAAAGCTGATCAACATTGAGTTTTCGTCTACCGCATCGAAGTCTACTTCATGCTGAATAACGTAACCGTTTTCCCAGTTCAAAGTAATCAAAGTACCTTCTTCGTGAGATTTGTTGAATGTGATTTCGCCTGAAGTCGGCTTGTATTTTCCGTTTAACAATGACTCTAGGATGTCAGATTTTTCTGTTGCCTCGATTGTTAGTTTGATCAATGCATTCGAAGGGTCTGATGCTACTCTACCCGATACGTCTGTTGATCTTGAAACACTGTAGTTCAGTTTTAATAATTTCTGACCTTCGCCACCGTTGAATTTTAAGATTCCTCTTGAATTTGCTGCCATGATTTGTAAATTTTAATCGTTAATATTTCGTAAAATGATTTTTTGTATACCCAAAGATAAATACACCAAAAATATTTTTAAAACTTTTAAAGAACTTTTTGAAAATTTGTAGTAATTCTACGATTTGATGTAGTAAAACTACGATTGGTTTTTATTTCAACTTACAATTACCCCAATTTATCTATCTTAAAATCAGAAGAATACACAATACCAAAGTCTATATATGAATGATTGATTTCTAAAGAATTTATCAAACCAGCCGCTTTCGAAAGAATATATTTCCCTTTAAAATCTGGCTTTTCAGAATCTTGGCTGAGTATGATTTCATCATTATTTTCCAAAACCTCTGCAGTCTGATTAATATCTAACAATTCATTTTCTAGGATGATCTGAAAATGAGATTTTCCGTTTTTGAAATCGTTCCTGAGTGAAGCAAAATAGGTTTTTATCAACCAGTCTTGTTTCATTTTTTTCTGAAATAATTCCTGATTGAGAACGGCATATTCAAATTCATCGATGTAAATTTTTGCATATTGATCAGGAAATCGATCGAGCAAATTTGCTTTTATCTCAGGGAAATTTTCAATTGTTTTCTTTAAAAGGTTAATTGAAATAATTTCACCTTTTGGATTAGTTTGAATCTCAATTGGATCGATAGATTGAAAGCAGGCAATCGCCATATCGCCAATTTTCGTCTGATTTTGAATTGAAAAATTGTTTCTAGAAAGATGAAAAATATGATGATTGAATTCGTTTTCTATCCATTTTAAAGAAAATTGATATGAAAATGAATTTTCAGTTTTTTTATGATCAACAAAAGATGATTCTGTGATGCTGACTTTATATTGAATATTTAAATTTTCCGGATGGAAATTGATATTAGGATTTCTTTCAGGACTTTTAAAGGGTGCATCATTTCTTGAATTGTAATTTTGAATTGCAAAATGATCCGGCAAAAATAATTTTCTACCTGCAACTAAATTCTCCACAATATAATCTTCTCTCGCACAATGCTGGTTGTGAAATTCTTTGATGTATAAAGGGTTTTCGAGATTGATTTGCTCTGCAATGCTTTGGAGAGTGTCGCCCTGGCGGATAAAATGAAGCGTCATAGATTACCATTCTTATTATTGAGAAAGCTTTAATTTCTCAGATATTCAAATATTATTTCTTTACTTTTTATTGATTCCAGAAGTTTTCGTACAGTTTTTTTTTGTTTTGCTTATGGTTTCATAAAGTTCTTGTGATGATTTTTTTAAATTGAAATTAATATCCTGTACACAATTTTCTCTATAATTATTTTGCCAAGAATCAGATTCTGTTTTGATTTTTTTTAAGATAAATTGATTGCCTGTACCCGATACAAAGTAACTATTCTGAACATATCCTCTATCCGGAAATTGAGTAATAATTTCGTATCCTTCACTTGTTTCTTTAATATCTGTAATCTGATTTCCTCCGTCTTCGGAAAAATTAGTCGATTTTAAAGCTAAATTGTAATTGTTACTTTTATCTCCTAAAAACACTAATATTTCATCTCCCATAAACCGGTTTTGACTTACAATTTTGTCAGTAACTCCGTCTTTGTTTACATCGAACGTTTTGATAAAATAATCTTTATTATTGATGTATTGGCTGAAATTTCCGGTGCTTTTTTTATCACTATTTCCGCTTAACAATTGTATATCTTCTGCTACTTTATTAGATTTTTCGATTTCCGTATCTTTTATTTTGCTTAGCTTTTTAACTGAATCTGAGGATAAAACATTCAGCTCTCTTGATTTTTCGTCAAATGAAAAAGAACCTTTACCAAAATCAGTAAATTCATAGTTTCCTATATAATGAAGAGTACCTTTTTCAAAATGATAAACAAAATAAGTGGAAAACTGCTCTGTAAATGCCGGAAGCACTAAATAACCACTAGATGTGTCATCATCCTTTAATAGGAGATGTATATCTTTTTCTGCGTCAGCGAAGGACATATCGTAATAAAAATTCATTTGAAGAGGCTTCCAGTCAAATAATTTATTATTTTCATTTTGTAAAGAAATGTACGCTCTATCTGATATATACCTTATTTTTATAAGGAGAGATTTATAAATTAAATCTAACTTTTTTACTTCATTTTTTTCATCATAATCTGAACTTTTCTTTACATCAAAAACTTCTTTGTATGCAGAATTATCATTTTTATTAACTGGTGCAGATGATGCATAAGTTTTATCTTCTGCAGGCTTGTCAACAGTCGTCTTTTTACAAGAAAAAAAAACTACCGAAAAAAATGCTGTATATAAAAATATTTTCTTCATTGATTTAATCTAAAATAAATTGTTAGTTCCTAATTGCTCAGTACCGTTTACCTCGGTAATCTGCCCTCTGTCTTTTTCAGTTATTTGAGAATTTCTTTCACTCTCGCTTTGATCGTCATAATATTTATACTCTACAAAATATGCAGGATTGATTCTATAATTTGTCCCGACGCCCATATTGTAGCTGCAGAAAATCTCAAAATGTAAGTGTGGCGCATGTGTTCCCCCAGTTACACCAGACCTTCCTGTAGTTCCCAGCGGATCGCCACATTTCACGTCCTGTTCAAATGTAAATGCATTTACAGAATCTAAGTGAGCATAGAACAAATAGATATCTCCCGAATCATCCCAATTGGTACCACTTTCCATTTCTCTGGTCGTTTTGTGGGTATAATTATTTCTTTTCCGTGCCATAAATGCCTTCGGATCTTTCACTTTTATTGTAATTGTATTTCCATATCCTGAATGCCAGCGTCTGTTGTAGACAGTACCATCTACACAAGCAAAAATAGTGGTTCCTGTTGTTGCAAACAAATCTAATCCGGTATGCTTTCTATTGACTTCCTGTCTGATATCGTCCCCGAACAATCCCCAAATTTTTGAGGTATTGTCTAAATTACCATTCTGATACAAATTAGTACTTATAGGGTTATCAACAGGATCATGCCAATCACCTGATTTGTTATCTTCACATATAAAAAACGGTATTTCTTTAAGTTCTTTAAGATATTTTTTTCTTTCTTCAAGTCCATTATCTCCACCATTTATCAGATATGAGATTGTATTTATATCATCGTTGTCTGCAACTAAGTTTAAATTAATACTTCCATATCTCTTTACTGTTGAACCACTTTCGTGAGTATATTCAGTGTCATAATTCGTTTTGGGATATGAACGAGAATTTAATTTAAATGATTGCTGTGCTGCATTCGAGGGAGTCCAACGATCTCCAACTGAAAGGAGTTTGCCTTGCCTCCAGTACCATCCCGCACTGTCAAAAACTAAATCTATGTCTGTTGCTATTTTATTATAATCTGTTACAATAGTATCATCTTCTTTATAAAATGCATACCTCTCGTAAGCTTCCTTGTGTGTTAACTGAATAATCCCTCTGCCTCTGTATGGGTCGTAGTTTGGAGTATGTGAACTGTCATATTCTTTTGTAGAATAAAATCTATCCGTTTCATGATAACACTCTGCGATGAAATACACCTTTCTTATACAGGTATTAATATCATATTTTTTCATCACTTCGTTAAATTTTCTGACAGTAGAAGATAATGATATGTCTTCCGGGTTTGATCCTCCGGCATTTCTAGGTTGCCAGATTCCATTTATCTCTAGCCTTTCCGGCTCACGAAGTGATTTTAAAATTTCCTGAAATTCAAGGTCTGTTAAGTCTCGGTTGCAAGAACAATTGCCTTTAGAGATTTCAAAATATGCTCCATCTTCTTTTAAGAATTCTTTATCATGCTGTTTTTCTCCCTGTGCTTTTGCCTGAAGATACAGAAGTTCTTTTGCTTTTTTATAGAGTTTAAACTTAATTGTCTCATCTTTTTGATAGGTTTTTATTTCAAGAACTTTTATGATATCGTCAAGATAAGCAGATTTGCCTTCTTCAATTTTCTCATTATTTGAATTTCCGCTTTTGGCATTTTTCAGAATAGTTTCTGCAATTCTTTTTTTAGAATTTTCATCTGTTATATTGTTTATACCTCCAAATTTATAGGTATACTCTCCATCTTCTTTTCCTTTAGTAACTTTTTCCTTCCATTGCTTCAGTTCATCATCAGATTTTGGTCGCAGATGCACAGGAACTTTTGCAATACCATTTTCTATCGTGGCTGTGAATTCTGTTTTTTCAGTTCCTTTTACCTCCGCTGACGCGGAAGTTTGTTCCATTTGTGCTTCTGTAATTTCTAAAACCGGAAGAACAGCTCCTGCCGAACCTTTGATAAGACCATCCTTTTCCTTGATAATGATTGTAGCCTGTTTTCCATTTAAACCTGAAGTACGGGCAACCAAATATACTTTTGCTTCAAGCGGAGCGCTGTTTATTTTCTTAAATTCTGCTCCCAATTTAAACGTCTGAAAGGTAACTTTTTCGTCTTTATTATACACCTCTTTCGAAAGCGCTTGCTTGATGGCTTCTAGTGTTGTATATTCTTTCTTAGCTGCCAACGCTTTTACCGCAGGCTTGGCAAGAATAATTTTTGCAATATTTTCTTTTTCGGCATCGGTAGAAGTTTTATTTCCGTTACTACCCATCTTATATTCTAAAGTTCCAGCTACTTCACCTGTTTGTATCGTATATTCTTTTTTAGCAAAATATGCATCCAAAAGGTCTTCTACCCCAGAATCCTGTACAATGCTTACTGTTCTTCCATTCGCAGGCTGCTGAGTTGGAGGTTGTGTTGGTTCGATGGTTCCAGATGCCTCTCCCCAATCCCAAAGTTCAAGATTATTCCACCAATCAGTAACGGTATCGATAATTCCTTTTTCTTCTTTTTGAGACTGAGGTTTTTCAGTTGCAGGTGAACCTTGGGCTCTCGGAGCTGCATTTCCATTCTGATTTTGGGCGGGCTGTGCAGAACCTGTATTGGTCTGAGGTCTCGGTTGAGGTCTTGGGGATGTGGTTAGAGGATTATCAATATTTATATTGTTCGTAGCGTGTTTGTTATGGGAAAAATATTCTACAGTAACATAAAATTCGAGTTTCTGAGGATCTGTTTCTCCCTGCATTGCTTTTTGCATTAATGCTCGGGTTAACATAAATTCTGCAACAGCAACTCCGCTGGAATCAACGGTTGCTTCTTTAATTTCAATTAAAAGATTGCTGGCATTATGCCCATCACCTGCCGCATCATCTTCCCAAAGAGAAAATTTCAGTTTTTGACCAGACAAATTAACACATTGTGCTCTGGCACGCATCTTTTCAGTGTAACTGAAAACTGTTCCGGGCGAATCATCTACATATTGAAGCTCAACTTTATTGATTCTGGGAATAGCAACAGGTTGAGGATTAATCTCAATACAAGAAGTTCCCGATCCTTCTGGTTCATAAAGATAAGCTTCCAGACGATAGGTATTCCGTTGAGCAACCTCACCGAAGGTGAATGTTCCTGAACCGGTTTTCTTGATATTCGTTGTTGTAAAACTTCCGTTGGTGCGTTTTTTAAATAATTCCCAAGTTACACCTCCTTCATTTCGCTGAGCTGAAGGTGTGGCAGGATACCATTCTGTAATACTATATGTGGTGGCTTCTCCTACTTTTGGAGAAGAATTACCCGATATTTTTGAAACTCCTCTTTTTGACATCGCAGAAATTTTTAGATTAATAAGCGTCTATTTCACTTTCAGAAACAGTTTCTTTGAAGTCATTCACATCCACAAGTGGATTCATGTGTCTTACCGTTTTGGCATTGGCATTTTTTACATTTTGCTTGCTGATCTCACCCCTTTGACCATGATCTTTGATGGTTATTTTTCCACCTATAGTACATTGAAGCTCTGAAACTTCTGTCACCGCTTTTTTACCCATAATCATAACTTTATCATAAGTTTTCTGCCATTTTCCGGCTGGAGCATAAGAACAAGGGAGATATCCGCTTGAGCTTGGTTTTAGCTTGCATTTTCCGAAACTTGGTCCTGGAGGATTGAATTGAAGATCATCTTCTGTTACGGCTAGATAATCTGCATTGCCCGCAGCATCATTCCAATAATGTTTTTGATGTGCGGTAACTTTATGCTGTGGGAACTGATCACCTTGATTACACTGGCATTTCCCTTTCTGTACGACAAAGTGTTTGCCGTCATGAGATGATGATTGCTCTGACATATTTTGTGATGTTTGGTAATCAAAGATAACAAAAAGTTATTTAAAATAAAAAAAACGGAAATTAAATTTTCCGCTTTCTTTATCTGATAAGTAATTAATGTTGAGTATATTCGGGTTCTTCTACCGGTAAGGTGGTTGGCATGAAATACTCATTTAACCAATAAAATTCTTGACCGTTCTGTTCTATTTTTACTGCCTTATTTTTTCTGTGGGTAAGCATTCTTTCTGCTAGTACTTTGTAATATTTAAAATAAGATCTTGCCTCTTCATTAGTGATAATTTTTGATTTTTTCCATCCTTTTAACTTAAATTTCGACATTTTTTCTGAATCAGAATTATCAAAACCTGTACTGATTCCCACTGCATAAGACATTGGCTGTTCATATAATTCTCCTTTGTCTAAGAATTTCAAAGTAGGATTATATTTTTTCAAAAGCTTAATATACTCTCTCAATGCTCTTGTTTGCTTAAAATCAGCTTTTGCGGCACCAGTTTTTTCGTACACTTCCGAGTAAAATGCTTTAAGCTGATCATATTCAGCCTCAGAAATTAAAATACCTTTCTCCATTCCTGACTTCAAATCTAGTAAGTCTCTAGGAATATATCCTGACTGCAAAAATGGGTTTCCGTAATTGATCAACTGTGCTGCAATTCCTGCAGGTACAGGACTGGGAAGTCCCGGATATAAATATTTATATTTAAAATCAACCTCTGTACGACCAGCTCCTACGGATGTTTGAAATCTCTCGTTGAGAGAACTATCTATTTTGGTATTATCAAAAGTAACCTGAGCAATCAAGCTGTCAACCGCTTTTTTTAAAAATCCAGGAGGGGCAATATCACCTTTTTTAGGAAAAATTACAAATCCGGGAGACATACTTTGTTTTGGGAAGTCTAATGAATAAAACCCCGCATCACTTTCAACCAAGCTAAAATTATTTTTTATTAAAACATCATTTTGATCGATGATTTTCTGTTTTTTTAATTCGGCTACATTTTTAGCTGTATTTGTAACAATATTTTCAGCCATCAAAACAAAATCGTTGTACGTATCTGAAGAACGTGAGTTCGTCTGGAACATAATCACTTTTGCCTGCGCCTGAGTCAATGAATTAATAACGCCATACATATTTCCACTTTTATTGGCTGAAGTACCGATTGTGATAACAATATTGGTTTCATCAGGAACTTCAGAAAGTAAATTTCCGGCAGCAATCAAACCTTCGTTTAAAGGTTGATTTCCACCTGTACTTTGGCAATTCATTTCGTTGATCTTATCATCAATAAATGCTGTAATTTTACTATAGTCTTTGCTTAATAGTGATGGAGCTACATTTTCTCCACAAGGATTGTTTTTGTAAAGTACGACACCATATTTAATTGAATTAAAGTAAGACGGCTTCTCAAATCTCAACTGGAGATCTTCTAATAATGATTTTACAATGGGTGTATAAGGTGCGTTAGCTGCACTTACATCTAACACAAAAACAATATTGGCTTTTCTATTCTTTTCGATAATTTCCTTATAGCGATCGAAGTAAATTTTATCTCCTAAAACATTGGATGCGTAATTTTTGCTGTAATCTAACACATTTGTAAAATACTTTGTTTTGGTGTCTGCCACAATGGTATCATTAAGCGCTAGTTTAACCGGAAAAATGTTTTCGAGTGGTTTTCTTTTGTCAACATCAGTAAGTAAAATTGCAATTCTTTTCTCTGCATCTGTACCTCCAGGTGAACCTTCATGAATTCCCAAACTTGTTTCTTTGATGCCGGTAGGATTTTTCATTTTAACGGCAGAACGTTCTCCCCAAGATGAAATTACATCAGAACTTACCCACCCATAAAGACCCGTATTAATACTGTCCATATCAACAGATGGTTTTTTGCCTACCAAAAATCTTTTGTTGTTTTCTGCCATTTTGTAGACATACACCATCTGCCCGTTTGGTATTTTTACATCAGCAGCTTCTATCAGACTTGGAGAATTAAACACCATGATAGAATCATTTTTGTAATATCTTTCTGAATGTTTAATCACTTCCGGACTATTCGGAACAACTGCAACCCTTAGCGGATACCCTGTTTTTTCGCTTTTCAGAGAACTGCTCCACAGAAGAAGATCAGATTCGGGAATCCAGCCGTAGGTTTTCACAGATTTCGAAGAAACTTTTTTCATTAAAGCATCAGGAATATATTCGGCAACTTTTACCATTCCGTCTCTATTTTTTAGAACCATCAATGGCTCTAAAAACTTGACTTCTTTATAAGATTTCTCATCACTTTTATCTAAATATGCTGAATTTCTTGATCTGTCTGAGATTACAATCCATGGAACGGATTTTTTAGAAAAACCGTCAATAACAGGAGCACTGTTGATTTGGCCATATTGTTTAGGTTCAGGCGTTTTTTTTGACGGCAATTTTACCTGACAGCCTGTAAGTAATACCGATAAGCCGATATAATATGCCGCGAGAGGAAATTTATTTTTCATCTTAATATTCTTTATAGTTGGTGTGTTATTCCATGAAAAAATTCAGGAATAATTGTTTGTTTATTTACTTTGATTAATGTCTGCCTTCGTTACACAACCTGCCTCATCATAGTTGAGTTTTACGGTCTGAATAACCTTATTTTTATCAAACTGAAGGCTTGCACAATACATATAAAAATTATTGATTTTACTATCATTTACCTGTACAATAGAATTTTCATTATTGCATAAATATTTACTCAAAAGGTAATTGTAATGTGTGTTGAAGCTATTTCCGTTAGCAATTTGCTGAAGACGGTATTTGAAGTCGTTATCTCTTTCTTCGTAAGAATTATCTATTGCAGCAGCTTCTTCTACATCGTTATACTCAGCCAAAATGGTTATTCTGTGTAAAATCGGCTCTTTGTCCACATCTGTGTATAAAGTCACGACATAATTCCCGGGTTTTTTGTAAGAATAGGTTGCAAGCTTATCTTTTGAATCAATTCCTGTATTTTCACCAAATTTCCAGGTAAACTGTGTAGCATCTGATATTGCCTTAAACTGTACGGTCTCAAACTGCATCGCTTGCGTTTGTGCATCAATGACCGTAGGTACTCTCACAGTATCTCTCTGTACTTCACGTTTTCCGGAAACAACAATTGGATATGTTTTTGTGTACTGATCATCAATAATAAGCGCCACGTTATAAAACCCTGGTCTTTTAAAAATGTGAACACCTTTGTTCTTATCTGATGTAGATCCGTCTCCGAAATTCCATTTTCTGGTTTTTGCAAATGGTGTTTTATCTTCAAAGAAAAGGCTGTCGCCGACCAAAACAGGTGAAGGGTAAACTGTTGCCAAGATATCGTCTGCTGAGTGAATTACTTTTTTCTGAAGCCACAATGCGACGAGGGCGGCAAGCAACAATGTTGCGATAACACCGATGATGATGTTTTTTTTGTTTTTTTCAAAATAGTTCATGATAATTTGGTGTGATGTGTTGTAATACTTGTGTTTTTATCTAGCTTTCATGGCATTATCCCGATCAAAGAGGCGTTGCTCTTTATTTTTATACCCTACGATGCATTCCTGAGTCCTCTTTTCAAAATTTTTGGTATCAAATGAAATAGCCGTTACTCTTTTTTTATCGTTGTAGTACATTTCGAAAAGCTTTGCAATCTGAGGATAAGCGTCTATTCTATTATCGTCTGTACTGAACCTTTTTTTGGTTCCACGTATATAATCGGTATTTCTTTCAATGTCGTGATCTACCATGACATCCGGAATTTCTTCTTTTATACGAGAAATCTGCATAAAAGTGCTGTCAACTATTTTTTGAATTTTTTTCTGTTCGTTATCAAACTTCGCTTTCTCTTCCAATCGATCTAATGCAACAATATCTGATGAAGTAAAAGGAGATTCAAAACGGTTCAGAAAAATAATTCCCAGCAGAATCATAGCCGCCAGCAGCATCAAGATGAGATATAAAAACTGAAAACGTTTTTCTTTTTTTGAAAGTGTAATTTGTCCTTGCATAATTTGGTTTCTTTAAAGTAGTTTTATCTTCTCCTTCTTCCTCCTGAGTAATTTCTTGTAGGATCTTTCATGAGTTCTCGGTTAACAGTAGCAACTTTACCTGTACAACGTAGCAGCTCATTACGCGCAAATTCTTTCTTGTTTGATGCATCGATAATTTTTGTTTTAAGAGTCAGCATCGGATTGATGTGATTAAGCAGAGAAGAATAATGTTTGAGGTTATCGGCACTATCAGAACCTATGACTCTTCTAACCTCATCGATCTCATCAGCAATCTGACGGCGCAACGGGATATCATTATCTACAGCAGCAATATCTAGCGATGCAATATGGTATTGAAGACTGTCTACCATAATTTTCATGGCCTTAGAACGAGCCAGCAATTTTTCATACTCTTCTACTTCCTTCTCCATTCCCACACGCTGGGTATGGTAACTTTTAAAAAAGAAAAATATGGTACAGAAAGAAATTAAGGATAAAATAACAAACGATAAGATAAATTTCCAAATGCCTATTCGGACATCGGACGTATTCAATTTTTTATCTCTAGTTGTAGACATAATTGTGATTTGGTTTGGAGTGTGAAAGTAGAAAAAAAATATTTATTTACAAAATTAAATGTAGAGTTTGCAACATATTTACAATTATTTAATGTTAAGTTTAATTTTGCAATCCGAAAGATTTTCATACTTTAGTAATCAAAATTTTATTTTACCACTACCAAATCACAAAAATAAAATGAGCAAAATATTAACCAATACGGTTCGGTTTTCCATTGCCGACAGCGATTTTTATTTTAAAAAAATAATGATCAAAACGCTTTTGGAAAATCCTTTTAATATGCTTCTCAATGACTGCAACAATGGTCATGAGCTCATCCACAGGATCTACAGAAAACAGGAAGATGTTTTTATTATAGAACTCTTCATGCCAGTGCTGAGCGGCCTCGAAGCCATAAAATTTATCCGGAAAAATAATGAAGAGACGCCTATCATCACTTATTCCGGAACTTATCAGGAAGATATGGCAGATATTTTAGAAAAAATTCCTAACATTTATTATTGTCAGAAAAACAGCAATATTATTAAAGATTTAATCAAAGGGCAGATTACTTCACAAGATTTTGATTACCAAGCCTACTCAGAAAAGTGGAAACAGCAACCTTTAGCCGTTCAGGAATACATGAATCGGCAGAAAAAGAGCCAGGAAGAGCTCTCTTCTACAGAGATTCAGCTGATGAAATTTTGCTATGAAGGCTTCAGTAACAAAGAGATAGGTGAACAACTGAACCTGAGTACAAGAACAATCGACACCTATATCAACAGACTTACAGAAAAGCTTGGTTTAAAAACAAAACTTCACCTCATCCGCTTCTGTGTAGAAAACGGATACTATAATTCGAGTATGTAAAAGGTCTTTTTGTGGAGTAATACAGTACTAAATATAAAATTCTCAGCGTCTTAACCGAAATATTTTCGTTACTAATTTGTTACTATTCAATTTTTTTAACTAAATTTGCACACCTAAAATTTAAAATTAAAAAAGGAAATGACAAAGGCAGAATTGGTAAACACCATCTCAAATAAATTGGGAACAGAAAAGAATGAAACACAGAAAGTTGTAGAAGCTTTTATGCAGGAGATCAGGACTTCTATGTATAATGGAGACAATGTTTACTTAAGAGGTTTTGGATCTTTCATCGTTAAAACTAGAGCAGCAAAAACGGGAAGAAACATTTCTAAGAACACTGCGATAGAGATTCCTGCACATAATATTCCTGCTTTCAAGCCATCAAAATCTTTTGTGGAGAAAGTGAAAACTAAAGTTGCAGTAAAATAAGAATAACAATTGAATATTAACTAGTTACACAAAAAAATTTAACATTATGCCAAGCGGAAAGAAAAGAAAAAGACACAAGGTTGCAACACACAAAAGAAAGAAAAGAAGAAGAGCAAACAGACATAAGAAAAAATAATCTCAACTAGAGATTTTGTAATATAATAATATAGTTGGTGTTTATATTTTTTTAATATTCACCAACTATATTTTTTGTTTGTTACCACAAGATTTCAGAAAAATTCAGGCTGAAAATTAATATTAGAATTTCGAAAATCTAGCATTACCAAGAAAAATACTAATTAATATCTGAATCAACTTTAATCTAAAAAAACATCTTATATCAAAATGAAGAAAGAACTTATAATTTCGCACGAAAATGAGCTTACAAAAATTGCTTTATTGGAAGACGGAAGATTATGTGAACTTCATGAGGAAGAAGACAAAAATGACTTTGTAGTCGGAGATTTATTTATAGGAAAAGTAAAAAAACTGGCTCCAAACCTTAATGCAGCATTTGTAAATATCGGGTACGATAAAGATGCTTTCTTGCATTATCAGGATCTTGGGCCTCAGTACCTTACCTACAAAAAATTTCTAAAAGACACGGTTTCTAAAAAGCAAAACACTTCAAGTTTAAAAAATTTCGAAATACAACCCGAAATTGATAAGAACGGAAATGTAGATAAAGTAATCGCAAAAGATGACGTTGTCATTTTACAGATTACAAAAGAGCCTATCTCTACGAAAGGCCCGAGAATATCTACTCAGATTTCTCTCACGGGTCGTTTTTTGGTATTAATACCGTTTGATAATAAAGTTTCTATCTCAAAAAAAATCGGTAGTTCTGAAGAGAAAATAAGACTCAGAACTTTGATTGACAGTATAAAGCCGGAAGGTTTTGGAGTCATCATCAGAACCGTTGCCGAAGGCAAGAAAGTCGCTGATCTTCACAATGATATGAATCAACTGATTCAGAAATGGGAAAATACTTTTAAGAATATTCAGAAAAATAAAGTTCCTTCTAAAGTATTGAGTGAAGACGATAAGGCGTCGTCTATTTTAAGAGATAATTTCAATCAGGATTTCGTAAACGTCTTCTGTGACGACGAACAAATGGTTGAAGAAATGAAAAATTATCTGGAAGTCATTGCTCCTGAGCGCAAAAATATCGTTCAGTATTATGACTCTCACATTCCTCTCCTCGAATATTATAACGTTGAAAAACAGCTTAAACAGAGCTTTGGTAAACACGTAAATATTCCAAGTTCAAAAGGTGCTTACCTTGTGATAGAACACACTGAAGCATTGCACGTAATCGACGTCAACTCCGGAAATAATATTACAACCGGAAATGTTGCCACCAAAGAACACGGTCTCAACGTGAACAAAATGGCAGCCACAGAAATAGCAAGACAGCTACGTCTACGTGATATGGGTGGTATTATCGTTATCGATTTTATCGACATGATCAACCCAGATCACAGAAGAGATTTGTTTGAACATCTGAAAGCAGAAATGAGCCGTGATAAAGCACGTCACAAAATTCTGCCTCCAAGTAAATTTGGATTAATACAGATCACGAGACAGAGAAACCGTCCGGAAAAACAAATCGACATCAAGGAAGAAAACCCCAACAAAGACGGAGAAATAGTTGCTCCAATTGTCATTGTTGAGAAAATGGAAGATACCATCAGAACCATTATGCAAAAAGGTGATAAAGGAAAACTTTACCTGCATGTACACCCTTTCGTTGAAGCTTTCCTTACCAAAGGACTCAAAAGCATACAGATGAAATGGTTTTTGAAGTACAAAAAATGGGTGACCATTATCCCAAGGGATTCTTTTAAATATTTAGAATACAAAATCTACAATTCGAAAAAAGAAGAATTAAGCGGATATTCTAATTAGAAAAACACAAAAGGCCTTCAGAATTTTTCTGAAGGTTTTTTTTATTATATTTGTGACATTAATACACAACCCGATGAAAAAAAAATTATTACTTGCTCTGCTTCTAGCAATACAGTGTGCTTTTGCACAAACTCTATCATACGACAGTTCTTTTGCTTCAAACGGAAAATATACGATTACAGGTTCTAATAATTATTATTGGAACAGAATTATTCAAAATTCAGACAATAGCATTTATTTTACTTACGCAAAAGATAATCCTTCATTAGGAAGTCCGGAATGTGTTATCTCTAAGCTGAATGCTTACGGAACAGTTGATACCTCTTTTGGAAATAACGGAGAAACAATAATTAATAATTATTTCAGTGGTGTACAAAGTGAGCTAAAAAAACAAACAGACGGCAAAATTCTCGTTATGTGTTTTTACACTAATGGATCTGCAATTGTGAGATTACTTCCAAACGGGTTGCTTGATACGACCTTTGGAGTAAATGGAATTGCTGAAATTAATAATATCGGAACAGATTTCGACAGTGTGGGCTATGGTTTCTATCTTCAAAATGATAAAATAATAGTTTACGGACAAGCAACATCCGATCCCGGACCATACATCCATTATAAAAGCATTTACAGATTAAACAGCAACGGAAGTATTGATACAACTTTTGGAAACAATGGTTCTTTCAACACTCCTGGAAATTTTATATTCTTAGATAACCAATCTAACATTATTAGCTTTATCAGCAATCAAAATAACACCAATATATATCCATATGGTGCTTTAGAAAAATATAACAGTAACGGACAACCTCTTATCAGTTTTGGAAATAATGGTGTTTTAGCTTTTACCTCAAATCCGGGAGCTGTTGGTTCTGCTTTCATGGATAGCAATAACAACATTGTATGCTCAAATATTAATAATGAAATCTTTCGAATAAAACCCAACGGAGACCACGATAATAACTTTGTGTTTGACAACAATTCTTTCCCTTTCAACCTGATCGCATTATCGTCTATAATCACCGAAAAAAATGGAAATTATTATATCTCAGGATTAACCGGATCAATGGGTGAAACATTCTTTATTTCTAAAATCACCTCAACCGGAGCTATTGATCCTGTTTTTAATCATTATTCTGAAACAACAGGAACATCAGATTTTATCGGTGAAATGATCATTAATGACAACAATATTATTACTACTAAAGGCGTAAGTAAAATTTTAAAATTCATCTTGAATAATTCTACATTATCTATTTCAAATGAAACAAAAACAAATATTTCATCTATTGAGTTTGAAAATCCTGTTAAGCAAAATTTAGTTTATAAATCGAAAGAAAAAATCAACAAAATAGAAATTTATTCTCTTGAGGGGAAAATTGTAAAAACCCTAAATAACAACGATACAAACGTTTCAGAATTATTAAAAGGAGTTTATTTTGTAAAAGTAAAATTTGAAAACGGAAAAGTTATTGCTAAAAAATTAATAAAAAACTAGATTGATATTACCAAAAACAACTTTCCAAAGTTATTTTAGGATATAAAATTACAATTCAACTTAATTATATATTAGTCAGACCTTTAGATTTTCTATAGGTCTTTCGTTTGCATGTTTTCAAAATACTTTTTTTAAAATTTCTTAATACTAAAATTTTAGAAGAAGTAAATGATAATGATTTTCCAAATAAAAAAAATAAATCCCTACCTGATTTTTAAAAACAGCTAAATTATACCGTTAGGCATTATGAATAAAGGGATTAGCAACATCGTAAAAAAACAAAAATTAAAATAAATCACAATTAATAGATTTTACAATTTTAAAATTGCGAAAAAAATAAAATAACATCACTTATATTACATTATTCAGTAAAAATTTACGTTTACACACCAAAAATACATGATTTTTTCGTATATTTATATACTGAAAACTAAGACCGATGAGACCTAATTTGACTATTTTTGATGAGCCACTTTTATACACGGAAGGCTTATCTAAACTCCTTGTACAAAACAAAATTTTTAGTTCCATAGAAATTTATAATACTTCCGAAAGTTTATATAATCATGTTAAGGAAAATCCACCTGAATATCTCATGATCAGTTCAAATATTTTGATGTTAAGTGATCTTTATCATTGTATTGAAAAAGTGATATCGCAAAACAATAATATTAAAATCATGGTGATCGGAAATTCTTACGATGTCATCGTGATCAGAAAACTTTTTAACAAAGGCATCAAAAGTTATCTTGATAAGAACAGCAGCTACGACGAATTTATAAAATCTGTAAATGCTCTAAGCTCAAACGAAATTTACATTTGTGAATATGCAAAGAAAATGATGATTAACTTCATCAGCAACGAACAAGAAAAGCAAAGCCCAAACATAAAAGAACCGCTAACAAGACGAGAGCTTGAAATTCTTAAGCTAATTTGTGACGGGCACAGCAGCAAAGATATTGGCGGGCAACTTTTTATCAGCATCAATACTGTGGAAACTCACAGAAAAAGAATCTTAATGAAATTGAATGTGAAAAACTCTGTAGGTGTTGTAAAATATGCACTTGAAAATAATATCTTCAGCTAAATCAAAATATTTAGACGAAAAAAAATCAAAACCTTTAAGGGGTTTTGATTTTTTTGTTTCATCAAGTATCTGTAAGCCTCTATTCATAATCCGGCATCTCACCGTTTGTAAATAATACCGCACGGGTAAAATCAATCATTAAATTATTTAAATCAATTACTACAATATTTTTCTGAGAAACATTGTCGTTTGAAGTATTCATTAATATTATTTGAGAATTATTGGGTGAGAATCTAGGATCTAAATCATTTGTCCCGAGAGGTCTGTCACTATCTACCGTAACATCTACAACCGAACTGTTTGCCAAATTATAAATAAAAACATGAGAATCTAATTGTCTATAATTGGCATCCTGATATCCGGAAACATCATGTGTGTAGAGTAATTTTTGTCCGTCTACAGAAAAATTGAGTCCGCCGCTTGCACCTGTGGGGGCTGAAAATACATTTTGCAAAATATTTCCTAACATATCAATAATAAAAATTTTGGTATTGTAACCGCCAAAGTTATTGGTCTTTATTGCAATTTTGCTGTTGTCATAACTCCAATCTACTTCTGAAATCAGGCTTCCATCAGGAGTTGTGTAAATGAGCTGCTGCCCGGTACCATCTTTATTAATTCTATATAATTTATCAAAATTTGAATAAATAAATGCGCTGCCACTTGTATTCCAGGAGAAATCTAATTCATCCTGATTAAAACCTGCAACCGGAATTTGGGTCACCTTAAAAAGATTGCTTCCATCAGGATTGACGGTGAAAATATGACTTCCGCCTGCATCATTTCTTAAAAAGGCAACAAGCCCGGCGTTATTGTTTTTTCTAGGTCTCCAGCTGTTGCTCGATGAGCTCGTCAGTTGAAAATTATTTCCCTGACTATCGCTAGACATGATGACAAAGTTCCCATTTTGCTTACGCACGTAATGATAACGGTTTGCAGGAGTTGCATTGGTAGTAAATTTGAAAACAGGACTTAAAACATCCGGATGAATGCCGTCTGAAACAGAAACCTGCCAAAAGTAGCTCACCCCAAATTGTAAATTAGACAAATTATAAGTCTTAACCTTCAGATCATTCACCTCAATAACATTGGTATTGATATTATTTTTAACGGTAAGTTTATACGTAAGACTGTCTGTTATATCGGGATCGGTAGCGTTCCAACTAAGTTGCACCGTCAATGGTTGATTTTCAGCATTATCAATCGGGCTTAATAATACCGGTGCTGTAGGCGGAGAATTGAGAGATTCATCATCATCCATTTCAAAAACAACAGTAACGACTTGGTTCTCACTTTGAATATTTACCGCTTGAAAATTAGCGACATAGCCCGTAAGTTCAGCTTTTATAGAATAATTACCTTTCGGAATGTCTTTAATTTCAAACATCCCATCTTTATCACTAAATACAGTTTGTGTACTTGGTGTGGTAAAAATTTTCGCATTTGCAATAGCTACATTTGTACCTTTCTTTACTACTTTGCCTTTAAGCACACCCTTTTGGCTCTGCTCTACCAAGTCTTCACTGCATGAAGCCAACGTGAAAAGCAAAATCAGTATTGAGAATATTTTGATATATGTTTTCATAATTTACGTTTTTATTTTTTTCCGATATAAAAATTGATTCCTAAAGCAAATCTCAAATTTTGATCTTTTCTTTGGCCATTGACAAAACCGTCCCAATCATCTGTGAATCCCAAATCATATTGAGAAGAAAGCCTTAAACCCAAATTTTTCTGAACCAAATATTCCAGACCACCTCCAATTTGACCTTTATATCTCGCCTTATCGGTAGAAAACATCGAGCCCAAACCCGCATAAACATAAGGCGAAAGCTTAAATTTCGGGATGATAAGATACTCGAGGTTGACTTCTGTAGCTACGTATGTTTTTGAGATGATATTTTCATTTTCCAGCGTAAAAACATTGGCGTTCGCTTCGAGATTGAAATTATCTGCAAAAAAATATTTAACACCAAGTTTACCACCGACGGTAGTTTTAGGACTTACATAATCTCCTTTTATTTTATTGGCTTCAATTTGTCCGAAAATAGAAACGTTCTGTCTGTCATTTGTAGGATATTTATTTCCTATAAGTCTATTATTGCTAATTTTCTGCTCTGCGTTATATTCATCAACTATTTGTTGATATTTTGCAGGTACATCAACAGCTTTCCCCCAGATTTTATCTCTTATACCTTCTACGATTAACGATTTCACAGCTTTTTCAATAGCATCGGTAACCGCCATTTGGATGGGCTCATTTTGGGTCACTCCAACCTCAGCTTCCAATAGCCTTTCTGTATCAACATATTTAAAGAAACTTCCGTTGATGCTTGTGGAGAGAATTGTTTTTGAAACATAGACAGTTTTTAAAATTTCACCATTTAAAGTAGAAACAGCTCTCAGATAAATAGTGATTCTGTCTTGTCTGTATTGTGTAGAGGCACCAATACCGAAATATCTTGCACCAATACCACCCGTCATAATATTACTGTCATAAGAGATCACACCACCCTCTAAAAGAGTTCCTGCATACAACAACGGTGGTAAAGCCTGGCTGTTTTTATCTACATCTTTAAGGTACTCCTGACGGGTTGATCTGATGATCTGTCTTTCGTTAAGAAGATTGGCAATATTTTCTCTTTCAATAGGTGTAAACCATCTGCTGTCTTCTAACGCTTTGATAAGGATGGTTGTAGTACCCTGCGGAACCGCTGTACTCCAGTTATTTCCGTTTTCTGACGGTTTATATTGCCCAGTCTGATCACGGAATTTATAAACGCCTATAACAATTTTTTCTTTTGGCAAAGGTAGATTGCGAAGTTCTGTGGTGTAGGGAGTAATCTCTCCCATCATCGATTTTTCTTTCTCTGCGGGAAGTCCAAGAATGGAAGTGCAGCCTTGCATAACATACAAAAGCACAATGCCAAATACGATTCTGAATTTCGTATAGATTCTCATGGTAAGGTTTTTAGTTTTAGTTTTTTTAAATTATTTTGGAACTATTATCTCAGATTGCTCACCTGTATTGGTGTCCAAAATACTGATCATCATACCCTGAGCCGTGTTCGTAATCTGAAGATACAATGACCCAAACATATAATTCCCTGCCTGTACGCCTCCGGAGCCAAACTGATCCTGAAATAATTTTCTTGATAATTCACTCAAAACCTGACGGTTTAAGCTGTCTGTGAAACTACTCAGAGAACCTGAGTTTCCGGTAAGGTTGTTGCTTAATTTATCATCAAACTGATTCTGAGCACTCGCTGAGCTCAATAACCATTGATAATTGAATGTATCGCCGCCAAAGGCAGGATTAATTGGTTTGTATACCAGCTGTTGAGATTTTGCCAGAAAAAATACTGATAAAAAAATCATAGCTGTAAAAAAAGTTTTCATGGTAGTTAGTTTTTAGTAGATGAATTCGTTTTTAATGAGATTCTTCCGGGCGTTATAGTCTTTTATATACCTCAAAGTATAATCTAACTGCTCCTTCAGATAGTCTTCACTGGGATTGGTCATAAAGCTATAGACGAGTTTATCATCAACCTGTATATTGATCTGTCCGCTTGTTCCTCTGGCAGGCAGCTCGGTGATTGTAATCGCAGAATTGGTTTTGTCAGGAATCTGACTGTACTGAATATAAAATAAATCGTAAAAATCTCTTCCTACCTTGCTTTTTGTATCGTCAATCATCAATCCGCTCAATTCAAAAGCTTCTTCTTTTTCCACAACACTTACTGATTTCTTAAAATAATCCTGATTGATTTCCAGGCTGTCTTTTGCCAAAAGTTTTTGTGTCTGCTCGTCCCGAATGTACAGGAAAGCTTTTATGGCATCTCGCTGCTCAAGATTTACACTCATTTCAGATAAGGCTTTGCTCTCATTAGGATTGATAGAAAATTTTCCGCTCTGTTTATTGTTGGAAAGATTTCCGCTGGCACCTTTTTTAATTGAAATCAGGAGGTAATTCAGTTCCTGATAGGTAGAAGTGTTATTGGTAACCAATGCTTTGATTTTCAGCTGCTTTTCTACGACATCTTTCTCTATTTTTGCGACAATCTTTTTGTCACCCTGCCCAAAAGTGAAAATCGACAAGAACACAAAAAGAAAGCTGTACGATGTAAAGATGAAATTTTTCATAGCAGAAGTTTAATAATTTCGCATAAAGACCGTCAAATTCTCACCTTGTACATTAAGATGCATACCTTCAGAGATACTGTTACTTCCTGTAATATCAACTATATTGTTGTTACCTTGGGTTGTAATTGCCGTTTTTGCCTCTTTTGAAGAAAATGCATTGTTAAAATAAATACTGTTTTGATCACCAAATTGCTGCACGATGATATTCGTTTTGGCATTTATACTTAAATCTGCAATGTTCGAATTCCCAACTTGTGCAATTTGTGAAATCGAAGAGGCAGATAAAGATTGGTCTGCAGTCTGTAAATTAATCATATCAACTGCAGTCTGGCTGTTGATACGATTCCAGTCTATTTGCTGCGACTTCGCCAACATCGTTGAGAGAAGCGCCAGGGTAATAAATATTTTTTCAAAGGTTTTCATTTTTATTTTTTTTAAAGGTACTTGAATACAGTGCTTTACAAAACACGTGAAACGGTTACTTATAGAAAATCACTGTTTATGGTTACTCGCTTCAGTATTTATACGCTAAACTATTTTAGCCAAAAAAAGGAGAAACCTAGGTCTCTCCTTTACAGTATTAATATGAATGAAATTAATTTGTGCTTTTATTAACGTATAGAAAATTAAATTTCTTACCCATTCATTTTAAGTAAAAGAAACTCAATTCAGACTTATTGGTTTACTACAATTGTATTTGCATTACCAACCTGGTTTGAAATATGATAGTTTCCGTTAGTCATTTGGTTTACAGTAACTGCATTGGTATTACCGTTTTGAGTAATATATGATTCGTTACTATTTGCATTAAGTGCTCCTGAACCTTGATTGATAGTAGCTGTGTTGCTATTACCCATTTGGTAGCCTTCAGAAGTATTACTGTTACCATACTGGTTAGTGACCAAAAGATTGCTGTTTCCAACAGATTGTTCTCCTATAGAACTGTTGTTGTCACCATCCTGTAACATTGTAATTACATTTCTAGTTCCCATGCTGCTTGCTGTTCCGCTTTGATCTGCGCTTGCGTAGTTATCATTACCGATTTGGTCTATTTCAGCTCTGTTCCAGTTGTTACTTTGCATAACGTAGGCATCATTATCGTTACCATTTTGGTTAGCATCTAGTGAGTTGTTATTTCCTGTCTGAGTACCTACAGCGTTGTTTCTCAATCCTGTCTGAAACTGTCCACCTTCGTTGCTGTTTCCTACTTGGTCTAAAGAAGCATCATTGTTGTTACCGCTTTGAATTTGCATTGCACCGTTGAAAGTACCTCCAGATTGATTAGCAGATGCATCATTTCCATTTCCGGTTTGAGATTGAGAGATCCAAGAAGAACCACCAGATTGTGTAGCAGAAGCACCGTTGAAATTACCGTTTTGGTTTTGAGTCGCAGTATGATCATTTCCAGCTTGAGTTACCGAAGCGTCATTTAGATTTCCGTCCTGATTCTGAGTTGATGTTTGACGAACTCCTGTTTGTGCTACAGATGCATCGTTGAAATTACCGTCTTGATCTTGTGTTGCATCATGTCTTTCTCCCGTTTGTGTAGAAGTAGCACTGTTTAAGTTTCCGTCTTGTATTTGATCCAAGTCATTCAAAAATCCTACTTGAGAAGCAGTAGCATCATTTAAATTACCGTCTTGTACCTGATTAATATCGTTAGCTGTGCTGAAGACACCGCTTGGACGTGTAAAACCTGTTTGGCTTTGCGAAGCTGTAGCAGTATTTGCATTACCATCCTGATTTTGAGCGATGTTTGATCTCACATCGCCTCCACCTTGAGTAGCTGTAGCGTCGTTGAACCATCCATCCTGATCTTGTCTGATTTTAGACCCAAAACTGAACTGTTGAGTAGCAGCAGCGTCATTGCTAAGACCATTCTGATTCTGTACAACTTCTACTCCACCTGCAGAAAAGCCTTGTCCCTGACTTACTGTAGCATCATTAAGATTACCAGTTTGCGTAGTAGCCGCCTTGTTACGAGCACTGTTACTTCTTTGGTATACGTTTACATCATTTCCGTTTCCTGTTTGGGTAGTAACGTTTTCATTACCGAAAGATTGTAAACCTAGTTGTGTAACGGTCGCAGAGTTATTATTTCCACCCTGTGTTACTGTATTGTCACTGTTTTGTGCTAAAGCGAAGCCTGCTGATAAAACAACAAACGCACTTGTTAATAATTTTTTCATGGTACAAAATTTTATTGGTTAGTGATACAAATTTAGAGCTATCACAGCCTGAAAAATACCACCATAAAAGGGTAAATTTATAATATCATTGGATACAGTTTGAATAGTAACCGTTTTCAGTTTGAGCCAGTCACTAGTAGTAGGTAGTTGAGAACTACGTAAAAATACGGTAGAGAAATTGAAAGAAAAATTATAGTTAATTAATATCAACAAGTATTCCTTTTTATAAGATATATTAGTAATTTTGAGATATGGAAAGTTTTGGAAAAGATTTATTGCAGAAAATCAAAAAAGCCCAGCTGGGCGGCGCCAATGCACATGGAGTTTTCTCGCCGCCATACCGTGAAGTACTTACCCATGATCAGATCATTAAAAACAACCCAAAATTTGCTGCGGTCAATATTGTTCTTTATCTAAGGGACAACGAATGGTTTTTTCCACTCATCCAAAGAACAGAGAATGAACGCGACAGACACAGCGGACAAATATCTTTACCCGGAGGAAAACGTGAAGAATATGACCGTGATTTTGCTGAAACTGCTATCCGTGAAACATCAGAAGAAATTGGTTTAGAAAAACCATATGTAAGAATCATCCGTGAGATGTCTCCTATTTACATTCCGCCAAGTAATTTTTATGTGTATCCTTACATTTCATATTCAAAAAGAAATCCTGAATTTATTCTTCAGGAAAGTGAGGCTGTAGAAGTTATTGAGTTTCCAATCACCTCATTTCTCAATCTTCCAGATTCACCGGAAATAATGTCATTACCAGGTGCAGGAGGAAAAGAAGTTCCTGTGATTAATTTCAACGAATATATCATTTGGGGAGCAACCGCAATGATACTAAGCGAGTTCAGTCAGTTGATTAAAAAAATGTAACTTTGCAGATATTATGTTTAATTGAAAAATGGCGAAGAAGAACATATTCACCGATTCGTTCGGCACTCCTTATTTTTTAAAAAGGTTTATCATTTTTATTCTGGGAATCGTTTCTTACAGAAGGTTTAATGGTTTTAACAAGCTAAAAATTACCGGAACAGAACATTTAGTAGACCTTCCGGATTCTAATGTCCTTTTTGTTTCCAATCATCAGACTTATTTTGCTGACGTTGCTGCAATGTATCATGCATTTTGTGCAGTAAACAATGGCTATTTAAATACAATTAAAAACCCGATTTATCTTCTTAACCCAAGAGTCGATTTTTATTATGTTGCCGCAGAAGAAACCATGAATAAAGGAATCCTTCCGAAAATTTTTAAAATCGCAGGCGCAGTAACTGTTAAAAGAACATGGAGAGCTGAAGGTAAAAATGTCAACAGAATGGTTGATTTAGGCGAAATTGATAACATCATGAAAGCCTTAGACAACGGTTGGGTGGCCACTTTCCCGCAAGGAACGACCGCAGCATTTGCGCAGGGAAGAAAAGGAACGGCAAAACTGATTAAAAATCAAAGACCAATCGTTATTCCAATTAAAATAAATGGATTCAGAAGAGCGTTTGATAAAAAAGGACTTCGTGTAAAAGTAACCGGAGTAAAACCAACAATGGAATTTAAAAAACCATTGGACATCAACTATGACGAAGAAAATGCACAACAAATTCTTCTGAAAATCATGACCGCTATTGAGCAGACTGAGGATTTCAACGTACTTCATACCTATGATGAAGAAATTAAAGCTAAGAAGTCTGAACAACCCAATCCATAAAAAATTTAAAGTCATTATGAAAAAATTAATAGCGATATTATTCTTAATCATGATCACGGTTTCTTGTAACAGCCAGAAAGTTTATTCAGATTTTGATATCAGTTATTCAAAAAGCGGCGGTTATGCACCGATCTATGAAAACCTTTTGATCAAAGGGAATGAAGCACATTATTCTTTCGAAGGTCAGGGAAAGAAATCCAAAACAACTTTCAAACTTACCAGTGAAGAAATTCAAAATCTTAATCAGGTTTTGACTCAGAATAACTTCAGACATATTGCCGAAGATCACAAAAAAATATACGACCGTGTTGCCGTTTCCATCAATGTAAAAAATGGTGAAAACAGTGCCAATAAAACCGATGCAAGCATGATTATGCCTCAGTTTCAGAAAAACTGGGATCAGATCGTGAATACTTTCCAAAACATCATCAGTAAAAACGTAAAAAACACTCCATAAATTTGAAAACCCATTTCATCGCCATCGGCGGAAGCGCCATGCACAACCTTGCGATTGCGTTAAAAGATAAAGGATATGAAGTTTCCGGCTCAGATGATGCCATTTTTGAACCTTCAAAATCAAGACTTGAGAAAAAAGAAATTCTTCCCGAAGAATTGGGTTGGTTTCCTGAGAAAATAACATCAGATATTGATGCCGTAATTCTTGGAATGCACGCTCATCAGGACAATCCTGAACTGGCAAAAGCAAAAGAATTAGGGTTAAAAATATATTCTTATCCTGAATTTTTATACGAACAGTCAAAAACCAAAACAAGAGTTGTCATCGCTGGTTCTCACGGGAAAACGACGATCACATCGATGATTCTTCATGTTCTGAATTTCCATCAGAAAGATGTCGATTACATGGTAGGAGCACAGCTTGAAGGTTTCGACTGTATGGTAAAACTGACGAAAGATAATGATTTCATGGTTTTGGAAGGGGACGAATATCTTTCCTCACCTATCGATCTTCGTTCAAAATTCTTACTATATCAACCCAATATCGCTTTATTGAGCGGAATTGCGTGGGATCATATCAATGTTTTCAAAACATTTGATGATTACATTGAGCAATTCAGAAGGTTTGTGGCAAGCATCACTCCTGGAGGAGTTTTGGTGTATAATGAAGAAGATCAGGAAGTAGTAAGAGTGGTTGAAAATGCCGAAAATTATTTCAGAAAAATACCTTACAAAACGCCTGAATACGAAATCGTAAGTGGAAAAGTTCATTTAAAAACCGAAATGGGAGATATTCCGCTTTCTGTTTTTGGAGCGCACAATTTATTAAATCTTGAAGGAGCAAGGCATATCTGTCATACTTTAGGGATTATGGATGAAGATTTCTATGATGCCATCATGAGTTTCAAAGGTGCTTCAAAACGTCTTGAAAAAGTGGAAAGAGAAGACAAGGGAATTCTTTATAAAGACTTCGCACATGCACCAAGCAAGGTAAAAGCTGTGGTGAAAGCATTTTGTGAACAATTTAAAAATGAAAAAAAGTACGGTTTTCTTGAGTTGCACACCTACTCTAGTTTGAATCCTGTATTTTTAGAACAATATGACCACGCAATGGATGGTTTGGATGAAGCTATCGCTTTCTATTCTGAAGATGCTTTAAAGATCAAAAGAATGGATCCTATTTCTCCTGATTTAATCAAAGAAAAATTTAAAAACGAAAATCTGAAAGTCTTTACCAACGCTGAAGAACTCCATGCCTATTGGGATTTATTAGATAAAACTCAGGGCGTTTATATGATGATGAGTTCTGGTAATTTTGGAGGATTAGATTTAACGAAGTAAAAATAAAGACTTAAAACTTTAAAAATTACCTTCTGAAAATTTTAAGTCTTTATTTTAAATTCATTGGTATAATTCTAAATCTAAAAAATTATTAATTTTTTTGTATTTTTCTTTTTCTCTCTTCTCTATTTCTCGTAAAATTTCGCTTTCAGAATATGACTTACCATCAAAGGTTATAGTCATTCCTATATTAGAGTTTGATGTTTGAGAAACATAATTTTTAGAAGGATTTTTAAGAAAGTCATGCCATAATTTTGTAAAATCTTGACTCGTGATTTCTAATTCCTTTATAACTTGGCTTTTATAGTGATAATTTTTATCTTTATATTTTAAAATACCTAACATAGTAAAATGATGACTGAAACTATCATCATATAATTCCAAGATTAACCCTGGTAATCCATTAAATTTATAAGGACCATCCTGAACAGTATATTCATTGCTAAACCAAGCAATCCAGTTTCTACCTAAAAAATTTGTTGATGCTTTTTGTACATTGATTCCTTTGATGGTTTTTATATCTTTCAAAATTTTCCATTTTAAAAGATTTTTCTCAGGTATGATATATGATTGTGATCCAATCTGCGTATGTAATAAATTTTGATGGGATAAATAGTCTTTAGTTATATATTCTTTAACCTTTGATTTATCCATATCAAAAGGTATTGAGTTATTTATTCTTTGGTTATCATATCTTTCACTAGCTAATGAATCATGTACATATTTTGTCTGGCTTATAAATATTGATTGATTTTTGAAAATATCTAAAATCATAATCTCAGAATCAATATTTTCAGTGTTCAATGAATCAATTTTAAACTTATAATCGTATGTCACTCGAATATTTTGTGAGAACAAAACATTAAAACATAAGAAAAAAAACACGCTAAATAATTTCATATGTTATTCATTTTCCCATTCATATTTCTTTTCTATTCCCTGCCTAGGAACTTTCATTCTTTTTATAACAACATCTTTAGCCAAACTTGAAGTCTTTTTCAAAAATGATTTTTCATTTTCTTTCTCTTCAAGAATTAAAAATTCTCTCATATTTACGTGATTAGAATTATCATTTTTAATATCAATATTTCCTTTAAGTTTCTCAACAACATTAGCTTTCCATGAGTTATAATTTTTACCCTCTTCAGAAATTTCCAAAATTAATCCTGGTAAACCACCAAATTTGAAAGGTCCGGTTGAAATAGGTATTTCTTTTGTAAAAAAAGCAATAATTTTACTACCTCTATAATTCATTTTTGCTTCATAGCAAGTATAATTAGCAATTTGCTTTATTGATTTAAAGTTAATTTTCCAATCAAATAATGGTAAATTATCTTCAATAAGATACTTTTTACCACCTAAATATTCACTATACTCAATTTTTTTATTATCTATATTTTTTAAATAAATAACTTTGTAAGGTACACTTCTTGAAGATATTTGAATCGAATTATTATTTTGGTTATAAGCAGCATTGCTGTTATTTACAGTATTGAAATTTATGACAGAATCTCTGACACTAATAATTTTGTTTTTAGAAATATATAAATCTTCATCAACAGTTGCAATACTTGAAACATTGTTGACATATTTAACATGATAGTCTTGTGATTTTAAATAATTGACCATCAATATAAGTAAAATTAAAACAGTTTTTATTTTCATATTTAAAAACGGAGTAATGGTTTACACCACTACTCCTTTATTTAATTGTGTTACAATTGAGAATTTAGTTGTGCAACTCTTAAATCTCCGATAGCTTTACAACCCGCAAAATCCCAATCGGCTACATAATAAGATTTCTGCCATTGATTAATAACCATACCAAAATGATTTGTTTCTGTAATAGTAATGGTACAAATCGATAACACATCGTCTGTCGCTTTATCTATTTTCACATCACTAACAGCAATTGTATTTTGAATTGATGTAGAAGTATCAATACTGTTTACGTTAGAATTTACTTCGTTAGCAAAAGAAAGTGCACTAATCATAAGTGATAAAGTCAAAAATGTTTTTTTTCGTTTTAAGTTAATTTTTAAATATTAATAATTCGTTGAAACTTAATGCGCATTTGGTTTTAACTTTTCCAAAGAAAGAGAAAAAAAACTATATACACAAAAAAATATCACTTTTTCATGAAAAATACATTATGTTAAATAGCTAATTATAAATCATTTAACATAATATTTAAATTCACAATAATTATTTAAAAAAAATTAATCTTAGGATTATATACCTAATTTTAATTCTGTTATTGTTTTTATATTTAAAATTAAATTGACTAAATATCCGCCACAGCATTCAACATTTTTTCTTCCCAAGACGGATCTTTCGGGTCAAAAAACAACCTTTTTCCGGTGTCTAAAGAACGGACAACATCCATTTCTTCTTCTGATAATTCAAAATCAAAAACATTGAAATTCTCTTCAATTCTTGAAGGTGTCACAGACTTGGGAATCACACAGAACCCTTCCTGCAAATGCCATCTCAGAATAACCTGAGCAACAGTTTTATTGTATTTTTCGGCAATATTTTTTAAATCCTGATTATCTAAAAGATCGGCATTTCCGTTCCCTAGTGGACTCCAGGGTTGTGTTACGATATTATTTTCTCTGTTATAAACCTGAAGTTCTTTTTGCTGGAAAATCGGGTGCAATTCAATTTGATTAATCACCGGAAGAACAGTCGAGTTTGCTTTTAGCTCTTCCAATTTCTCCACCGTAAAATTACAAACGCCAATTGCTTTGATTTTCCCTTCATGATATAACTCTTCCATCGCTTTCCAGGCTCCGATAAAATTCGAATACGGCCAATGGATAAGATACATATCTAGATAATCCAATTGCAATCTGTCGAGAGTTCTCTGAAAAGCAGCTTTCGCTTTGTCATAGGTCGTATCCTGAACCCATAATTTTGAAGTAACGAACAAATCTTCTCTGTCTATTCCACTGTTTTTTATAGCATTTCCAACTGCAGTTTCATTTTGGTAAATAGCAGCCGTATCAATCATTCTGTAACCTGTTTCAATGGCTTTTACAACAGCGTTTTCGCATTCCTGCATATCTTCCATTTGCCAAACTCCGAAGCCTAAAGCGGGAATATCAATTCCGTTATTCAATGTAATTACAGGCTGTCCTGTGTATGTTTTTTGTTGCATAATTACTTTTTTTAATTTAAAATAGATTTATTGTAAGTTCTAATTAATTTTCCCCATAATCTGTCTGAACAAACCTTTGATATGATCAATTTCATTCTGATACATCGTTTGTTTTCTACAGCCAAAGTACAAGGTATTTTCTAATTTTTTTTCGCTTTCCCAAATCAGTTTCACATCACCATTTTCTATTTCATTTTTACATAAGAAATCAGGAACCACAGCCAATCCAATCCCTCCTTTCAGACAACGGATGATAGAATTCAGGTTTGGGACAATATAATTGGGTCTGAAATTCGGCTTATGCCCAAAATTCAGCAGCCAAAACTGAAAAAGATGCTCCATATCTCCGGTTGTTCCGTACCATTTTTCCTGTTTCAGCCAATCTTCGATTTCCTTAAAATCTTTGGTTTTTAAAACTTCTTTAAAACTATCTGTATCAACATTTTTTCCGCCCACTAAAATAATTTGTTCAGAAGAGAAAGCTTCGTGCAGAATGTTGGGAGATGTTCCTTTTTTCGGAGTAATGATTAAATCTAAAATTCCTTTATCGAGCTGATCAAGCATTTCAGGATATTCGCCAAAACTGATAATTAAATTAAAATCTAACGTTGAAACATATTGTTCCAGAGTTGTTTGAAAAGTTTCAAAGCACATTCCCACACTGATGGTCGGGGTGGTTTTCTCCGTGGATTTTTGGAAATTCTTTTCTACATCTTCCAATTTAGATAAAGCCTCGGAAACCGCATTGAACAAAACTTTCCCTCTCTCAGTAGGGATCATTTTACGTCCTGTCCTGTCAAATAATTTATACCCGACGTACGCTTCCAATGAACCTAAATGAAGGCTCACTCCGGGTTGCGAAATAAATAGAGAATCTGCAGCACCGGTTAATGTCCCCGTTTTATAAATAGCTTTAAACGTCCGATACCATTCTAAATTAACCATATTCAAATATCAATATTCTGATACAAAATTACATAATTATTATTTTAGTGATATTATTTTTTTTTATATGTTTTTAAAAAATCTTATTTAGTCAACACAAAAAGATAAAAATAGTAAAACGACATTTGATAAAAAGATTATAAAAAGAAAAAAGTACAACAAATATCTACTTTTAACTATTTTTTCAGCCCGTCAACTCCTATACCTTTGTCATGTAAATAATTCTAAAAATTGCAAACATCACAGAAGAACGGCAATATGAAACAATTCCCAATTCTGATATGAGCAAAAAAAAAGTTTACCAATCTTAAAATTATTATTCATCTTAAATTATTAAAACAATGAAAAAAACATCAACTTTCAAATCGTTAGGATCACTTTTCCTTTTTGCAATTTCATTCATGTTATTAAGCGGATTTTCAAAATTCTCTGCTCAAAGCACAAAAATGATTAAAAATGTAGTTCTAGTACATGGTGCTTTTGTAGACGGATCAGGCTACCGAGGAGTTTACGACATTTTAAGCAAAAAAGGTTACAATGTGACTGTAGTACAAAACCCATTAAGCTCATTGCAAGATGACGTGGATGCTACCAAAGCAGCTCTAGACAGACAAGATGGCCCAGCAATTCTGGTAGGACATTCTTATGGCGGAAGCGTTATTACAGAAGCAGGCGACCATCCTAAAGTTGCAGCGTTGGTATATCTCGCAGCATTTCAGTTAGATGCAGGCGAATCCGCACTCGATTGGGCGATGACAGAACCTGGATCTCCTAAAAATGGGATTCTACCCGCTGACGATAAAGGAATATTATATTATGACAAGAAAAAATTTCATGAAGGATTTGCTGCAGATATTCCGAAAGCGCAGGCTGACTTTATGTACGCTTCACAAGGTCGTTTTGCAGCAGCAGCATTAGCAGCAAAAGTTACCAAAGCACCATGGAAAACAAAACCATCATACGGAATCGTCGCTACGCAAGATGAGGCAATTCTTCCGAGTATTCAACGTAAAATGTATAAAAAAGGAGGTTCAAAAATCACAGAAATAAAAGGAAGCCACGCTGTATTTATTTCTCATCCTCAGGAAGTTGCCGATGTCATCATCAGAGCGTCAAAAGAGGTAAAATAGATTTTGAAATTTAGACAAAATAATATAAAGCTGTTTCGCATATTGTGAAGCAGCTTTTATTTATACAAAAATCATCATTAGAAAAATATCATTATTATGATACTAATGTATAATTTATATTATTTTTATAATACATTATTCCAACATAACTTTGCGTCATAAAATTTAAACATTTACTAAAAATGAAAAAAGTATTAGTTATTAACGGGGGACAAAATTTCGGACATTCCGGAGGAAAATATAATCAGACGATTGCAGATAACACGTTAGAAGCCTTAAAAGAATTTGAAAATGTAGAAATAAAAATTTCGAATATCAACGAAGGGTATGATGAAAATGAGGAAGTAGAAAAATTTGTTTGGGCAGATTTTATTATCTATCACACCCCAATCTGGTGGTTTCAATTGCCGAATGGGTTTAAAAAATACATTGATGAAGTTTTCACTGCCGGCCATGCAAAAGGAATTTACATGAGCGACGGAAGATCTTCTGATAACCCAAAAATCAACTACGGAACCGGCGGAATGTTGGGTGGAAGAAAATATATGCTTACCACAAGCTGGAATGCACCTGAAACTGCATTCACACTTCCGGGAGAATTTTTCAGCGAAACCAGTGTTGATAACGGGCCTCTATTTGGTTTCCACAGAATGAATGCTTTCGTTTCTTTAGAAAAAATGGATAGTTTTCATTTCCATGATGTAGAAAAAAATGCAAATATTGATCGTGACATGAAATTATACAGAGAACACGTTAAAACCGTTTTCGAGAAAGAATTAAAACCACAATTAGTCTAATGAAAATCTATCTCACAGCAATAATCAAAGCAAAAGAAGAACACAGAAGCGAAGTTTTGAAAGTTCTTCAGAAGATGGTAACAGAAACCCTAAAAGAAGAAGCCAACGAATTGTACGCACTTCATCAGGGAATTGAAGATAAAAATCATTTCATTTTCTATGAAATCTGGAAAAGCGAAGAAGGTTTGAAACAACATAACAATCAACCGTATATAAAAGCTTTTGGAGATTTGGTTGATGAAAAATTGCAGGAAAAACCGCAGATTTATTTATCTGATTTAATATAAAATCTAATTCTAAATTTAGATTGGTGTAAATATTTCATGACATCAATTAAATACCAAAACATGAAATTACTTACCACTTTACTATTCACATTATTTCTGATGTGTAATTTTTCAGCACAGGAAAAAGAAATTTGCAGATACACAAAAACTCCCACAGGTTTTCTGATGGTGCTTCGTGAAAACGATGATGTCCTAGCTCAGATTGAGAATCTTGCAAAGACCGAGAATATTCCGTCAGCGAGCTTTACGGGAATTGGTTTTGCGAGAGAAGTAACTTTTGGATTTTACGATTTTCAAGCTAAAAAATTTAATCCCAAGACGTTTAAAAAAGTAGAGATGGGAAGCCTTACCGGATCTATTGCGTGGAATGAAAAAGGTCCGTCAATCCACGTTCACGGAATTGCAACTGATGAGAAATTTAATGCGTACGATGGTCATCTTCTTTCCCTTCATGTAGGGACTGGCTCTATGGAAATCTACGTAACCATTAATGATAAAAAATTAGAAAGGAAAATAGAACAACCTTTGAATGCTAACGTGCTTCAACTGAATTGTCAACAATAATTATTTAAACAAAAACAGCTTCTCAAATCCTGAGAAGCTATTTTGTTAAAGCCAATATTGAATTACTTTGCTATCGGCAAATGCGTACTGATTGCTATTCTGTTCCACATATTAATAGAAACGGCAGCCATAATAATATCGGCAATCTGCGTTTCATTAAAAAGTGCTTTCGCCTTCTCGTAAGTTTCTTCAGAAAGTCCTTTTTGGCTAATCAATGTTATCTCTTCTGCAACCATTAAAATTACTTGTTCTTCTTCTGTGAACAATTCTTTTGCATCTCTCCATGCATTCAGAAGAAAAATTCTCTGCGGCGTTTCACCGTATTTTAAAGCATCTTTGGTGTGCATATCCAGACAGAATGCACATGCATTAATCTGAGAAGCTCTGATTTTAATTAATTCTTTCTGAATCGGAGTTAAAAAACTGTTTTGAAGGGCAGCCTCCATTCCAATTCCGGCTTTGTAAGCGGCAGCGTGCGTCGTTGCCATGTTGAATCTTGCGCTCATAATGTTATGATTTTTTAGTTAATGTATCTATTGAAAAAAAATATTCTTCTTGTGTTGCCAATAAAAAAGCCGCTGCACTTCCTACCCAAACCGAATAGTCTAAAGGAGCTTTAATTCCCAAAGTAATTGTCATCGAAAAGGCAAAAATCAGCAATAAAAAACCCGTTCCATAGGCTGCGATTTTAGTTTTGAAACCGAAAATCAACATCAATGGAAAAATGATTTCTAAAAAAGTAGCAGTGTAAGCTGAAAATATGCTTAGAATTTCTGGAAGAAAAAAAGTTAACTGTTTTGTGTATTTTTCAAAATTCTCCCAGTTTCCCCAAGCGGAATTTTCTCCGCAAAAACCAAATCGATCAGCAACTGCAGATAGCGTCGTAATTGCGATTGCGAATCTCAAAAATAATTGTGTAAATAAAACTTTTTGGTCTGTCATGCTATTGGCTTTTTATTACATGACAAAGTTGCGACATAGAAACCGCAAAAATCTTAAACTGGTTTAAGAACGTAATTTTGCTCTGATTTCACTTAAATATTCCGGAGTAAAACCTAAAAATGAAGCCAGTAAATATTGCGGAATTCTCTGGATAAACCAAGGATAAAGCGTACTGAAATGAATGTAATATTCTTCTTTATTCATTTCATAAAGATAACGGATCCGTTTTTCGGCAGCAGAATAAGCGCGTTGATAAATCATTCTGAAATAACGTTCCATGATGGGGTGTTTTTCAAGCAAAAGCTCCTGAGACTGAAAATCAATCATCATAACCGTCGCTTTCTCAACTGCCTGAATATTAAACTTAGATTTTTCTCTTTGTTCAAATGCAAAATTGTCTGCTAACCACCAGTTTTCTATGGCAAATTCGGTAGTTTGCTCTACGCCTTTTTCATTGATGAAAAACTTTCTCAGACAACCTTTTAAAACAAAATATTTAAATTTACAAAGATCACCTTCCTGCATTAAATTCTCTTTTTTCTTCACCTCCAAAACCTGAAAGAAAGAAAATATTGAAGTAAATTCTTCTTCACTTACAGTAATAAATTTATCTAAATGCGCCTTAAAAGTTTCCATTTTTGAAATTGAATACTCAAACTTAACTTTATTTTTTTAGTTTTACAATGATAAAAATCGAATCATGGAAATTGTTGCTAAAATTCTTATTGCTGTTGTGGCTTTGGAGCATTTATATATTCTCTGGATGGAAATGTTCGCCTGGGAAACCAAAGGAAAAGAAGTTTTCAAAGCAGCTTTGCCACCTGAAATGTTCAAACCGACAAAAGGTTTGGCAGCCAATCAAGGATTATATAATGGTTTTCTTGCCGCCGGATTAATCTGGACTTTCTTTATTGAAGATGAAAAATGGCAGACTAATATCGCTTTATTTTTCTTGAGCTGTGTAACGGTTGCAGGAATTTACGGTGCCATTTCCGCAACGAAGAAAATATTTTTTGTTCAGGCTCTGCCAGCGATTTTGGCGATTGTTGCTGTTTTGTTAAAATAAAATTTCCCGTTTTTCAAGTCAATATAAAGTTTGTCATTCCGTAGGAATCTCAAACTTCGTATTAAAGACTAGAAAATTCCAACAATTTCTCCTTCATTTTCTCAGGTCTAAATTCTCCTTCATGATAATAAACCAACTTCTGATTTTTATCTAAAATAATCCACAACGGATAAACGGGCTGACTTTTATTTTTAGATAAAGCCAAAGCAAGCTCATGAATTCCAGAATTTCCGTTAGGTAAATAATTAAATTCTTTTCCTTGAAAATTGATTTTTTCTTTTGTTTTTTCCGCTTCAAAATTGACAAAATGAAAATTTTCGTTCATCATTTTAACCAAGTCCTTATCCTTGCTTAACTTAAATGATTCTATTTTACAAATTGAGCACCAATCGGTATACAAATGAATAATGATTGGCTTCTTATTTTCTTTCTCTATTTTTTTTAAATCTGAAAAAGTGCCTGTCTTTATCTGTGATAGATAAAAACAAGGCACTAAAAGTAACATTAAAAAAAACTTTATTTTTTTCATTTTAAATTATATTTCACACCCAAAAAACCTCTTATTCTCTGCATCGGAGCATAACCATATGTTGTGTCGAATGTGTAGTGATTCGGATTATTAATCGGGTCATTTACGTTATTATCAAAAGGATCAAAAGGTCGCATCAACGGATCTTTAGGAGTAAAATTGAATAAATTTTTCACACCGCAGTACACTTCAAAACCTGAATCAAAACTCTTTGAAACCTGAATATTCGCCAAAGAATACAGCGGAGAATATTCAGGTCGGTAATCGTTAGGTAAAACCGGTAATCGCATCGGCCCATAAAACTGTCCGGTAAAATCGATGGCAAGATTATTCTTAAATTTATAGGTCAAACTGTAAGTTCCGCTCCATTTCGGGGCATGAAGCTGTCGGGATTTTCCGGTTTCTCCATCAAATTTTTGATAAACATCAAGATACGTAACTCCAAAATTTACACTCAACGGAAAACTGAAACTGAAATCAACATTCATCGAAGCACCACGGGAAATTCCGTAGCCATTTAAATTATCATAAATAATTTTCTGAGGATCAGTATCAAAATCACCAACAATTTTATTGCTGAAATACGTGTAAAATGCAGAGGCATCCACATTAATTAATTTATCTCCTACAGGAATTTTCCAGACATAATTTAAATTTCCATTGATCGATTTTTCAGGCTTTAAATTAGATTGAATCACCACTTCACGTGAACCAGTTAAAGCCGCATGATCTTCGGTAAATAAATTCACCACCCTGAAACCCGTTCCGAAATTGAATCTGAAAGTATGATAAGGATTCGGAGAAAATTTCCACGCAAAACGAGGAGAATGTACACTGTGATGAACTTTATCATAATCAAATCGGTAACCCAGCAACACTGTATTTTTTTCATTTATCTCCCACTGATCCTGAATAAAGGCTCCAAAAATCGGTGACTTCATCGGCTGATTGGTCACTTCGTCTGAACCCAACGTTCCGGGAGTATTGTCGTCGTAAAATGTTTTTTTGAAAGTAAAACCTAAAATCAAATCATGATTTCCAAGCTTTTTATCCCAGTACGTTTGTGCAAAAGCTACTTTTTGTAAAGCTTCGTAAGGCGTATTTCCGTAAAATGAATTCTGGTCGTGATAATTGTAAGAAAACTGAGTGAAAATCTGCTCTTTTAACGGCAACTGATACATCCCGAAAGCTTCTACCCTATTCGTATAAATACTTTCTCCGTAGACTTTGTCACTTCCACGATGTGATTTATTCCACTGCATTTCTCCGCCGAAACGATCTTCATATAAATATCGTAGCGCAAAACTTGCCATTCGGTTTTCTTTTCGTTTAAAATTCCATTTATTAAAAACTGAAATTCTGTTTTGAAGCGCAGCATCGGTGAAATTATCTTTATTCTGATCTATTTTTTCATTAAAATTAAAATAATTTAAACTCAATAAAGACGCCGCATTTTTACCCACATTAAATTTTGTTGAAAGATCTACATTATTTTCTGCCCAGCTTGTCGTCATGAGATTAACGCTTAATTTTGGGGCTGTTAATGCATTTTTTGTTATAATATTAATCACTCCACCCATAGCTTCAGAACCATACAATGAAGAAGCTGGGCCTTTTACCACTTCTATTCTTTCAATGATGCTGTTTGGGATTCCACTTAAACCATAAACGGTGGAAAGTGAGCTGACAATCGGCATTCCGTCAATCAAAATCATGGTGTAAGGACCTTCCAAACCATTGATATGAATATCTCCCGTGTTACAAACCGAACAATTCAACTGTGGCTGAACTCCGTTGACCATCGCAATCGCTTCAAAAACACTTGGTGTAGGATTTTTCTGAAAAAATTTCTGACTGTAAATTTCCACAGCAACCGGACTTTTAGATTTGCTTACAGGTTTTATCGTTCCCGTGATCACCACATCGTCAATTAATTTCACTCTTTCCTTTTTTACAGGAATTTTTATTGAGTCAGATTTTTTATTTAAATCTAAGCTATCCGTTTCCTGAGAGAAACAAAAACTTGAAAAAAATATGGCAGAAAATAATATTCGCTTCATGAAATTAAATTGTTAGACAAAACTAACATTTATTTTTAGAACAGCAAAACTTAAATAAAAATTTGTTTTTAATTTGAATTCACTAAAAAATATTAAATTTGAGAGTCAACATAAAAAGTACAATGAGATATCATCATTCGGGAAATATCCCACCAAAAAGGCATACGATTTTTAAATCACCGGAAGACAAGTTCTATTATGAGCAACTGTTTGGTACAGAAGGCTTTCACGGCATTTCTTCTTTACTGTATCATGTTCACAGACCCACGCAAATCAAATCAATTGGCGAAGCAAAAGATGTGACTCCAAAGATCGCGGTTGACAAAAACGTGACACCGAGAATGTTTAAAGGAATGAATGTGACGCCTGAAGATGACTTTTTGGACAGCCGGAAGTTTCTTTTGGTGAACAATGACCTGAAAATGGGATTGGCAAAACCAAGAAAATCGATGGATTATTTCTACAAAAATGCCGAATGTGACGAGCTTCTTTTCGTACACGAAGGAAGTGGAATTTTAAAAACTTTTGTCGGAAATCTTGAATTTTCTGTTGGGGATTATCTGATTATTCCGAGAGGAACGATTTATCAGGTTGAATTACAATCTGAAAACACTGTATTTTTTGTGGTGGAAAGTCATTCGCCGATTTACACTCCGAAGCGCTACAGAAATGAATTCGGGCAGCTTTTGGAACATTCCCCATTCTGCGAAAGAGACATTATCGCACCCACTTTTGTAGAACCAAAAGACGAAAAAGGAGAATTTTTAATAAAAGTAAAAAAAGAAAATCAGATTACAGATTTCATCTACGCAACGCATCCATTCGATGTTGTGGGTTGGGATGGTTATTTTTATCCGTATAAATTTAATATCAAAAATTTCGAACCAATTACAGGGAGAATTCACCAACCGCCACCAATTCACCAAACTTTTGAAGCACACAATTTTGTAGTTTGTTCGTTCTGCGCAAGAATGTATGATTACCATCCGTTGGCAATTCCTGCACCTTACAATCATTCAAATATCGATTCGGATGAAGTTTTATTTTACACAGAAGGTGATTTCATGAGCAGAAACCATATTGATTTAATGGATTTCACGTTGCACCCAGGCGGAATCGTTCACGGCCCTCATCCAGGAGCAATGGAAAGAAGCATCGGGAAAAAATTCACTGAAGAATATGCTGTTATGGTTGACCCGTTCAGACCCTTAAAAATTACTGAGGAAGCGATGAAAGTGGAAGATCCGTCTTATAAAACTTCTTGGCTGGAAAGCGAGGATCATAGTTTGGAGGATCGTTCACAGGAATAAATATTCGTCTATTTTTAAAACGAAGAGACATCTTTTAATAACATCAATAAGATTTACTATGACGTTTAACGAGATTAAGCATGAAATTAAAGTAAACATAAAAAATGACCTAAAATTAAGACTTATTTGGTATTGGGGCTTAATTTCTATTATATTGATTTTCGGATTGAAATATTTTAGATCAAAGCATCTCATACTTTCTCCTGAAATTAATTTTTTGCAGGGCACGCTACCAAATCTTTTTGCGGCAACAGCATTTTGTGCAATCTTTTTTATCTACTACAAACTAATTTTTCGAATTGATAGCTCATTTAATAAGAAATTAATATTTTCAACATTATTGACATTTCTCGGTTTAGTTATCTGGGAAATAATACAATATTTTATGGGTAGTAGAATAGATTTTTATGATATTTTAATGACAACAATTGGATGTATTTTAACCGCAGCATTTATTAAGTTAGTTTTTATGATAAAAAGCCCGCTAGTCAATCTACAAGGTAGATAATACAACTTCCAAGGTATACAATTAAATTAATTACTTATTATAGACCAAATACAGTGTATCTGGTCTTTTCCTTTATTAAATCTAACATAAACATGACAAATATCTCCACATTTTAAACCTTACCATAAGACTTATTCTAAACAATAAGACTTATCTTTAGAATATTAAAGTAAACGATAAAAAATTTCAGTATGTATAATTATATCAATGCAGAAGAAGCTATTTATACCATCAAAAGCGGTAACCGTGTTTTCTTTCATGGAAGTGCGTGTACTCCAAATCATTTGATTGATGAGCTGGCAAGGCAATCTCACCGTCTGGATAATGTTGAGATGGTTTCCATTACCCAACAGGGAAATGTGGAAATCGCAAAACCTGAGTACAAAGACAAATTTTTTGTGAATTCACTTTTTGTTTCTACGCCGGTGCGTGATGCAGTCAATTCTGACCGCGGAGATTTTGTTCCGGTTTTTTTAAGTGAAATTCCAATTTTATTCAGAAAGAATATTTTGCCGTTGGATGTTGCTTTGATTACGGTTTCGCCGCCCGACAAACATGGTTTCTGTACATTGGGAACTTCCGTAGATGTTGCGAGAGCAGCCGTCGACACTGCAAAAATTATCGTAGCGATTGTAAATCCTCTGATGCCAAGAACACACGGCGACGGAATGCTTCACATCAGTAAAATCCATAAATTGGTTTGGCATGAGGAAGAACTTCCTACAGTGGATTACGGCGCGAAAGTAGGACCTGATGAAATGCTGGTCGGAAAAAATGTTGCAGAACTTATCGACGACAGATCAACTCTACAAATGGGTATCGGAACCATTCCTGATGCGGTTTTAAAATGTTTGGGAAACCACAAAGATTTGGGTGTTCATACTGAAATGCTGAGTGACGGAGTGATTGATTTGATTCAAAACGACGTCATTAATAATAAATACAAAGGCTATAACGACAATAAAACCATTACAAGTTTTTGTTTTGGAACAAAAAAATTATACGATTATGTTGATGATAACACCGTTTTCTCTTTTGATGACGTAAGCACAGTAAATTTCCCAATCAATATCATGAGAAATAATAAAATGGTAGCGATTAATTCAGCTATTGAAATAGATTTAACCGGACAAGTCTGTGCAGATTCTATCGGAACTATGCAATACAGCGGAATCGGCGGACAAATGGATTTCATGAGAGGAGCAGCTTTAAGCGAAGACGGAAAACCAATTATCGCCATCACTTCTAGAACGAAAAGAGGCGTTTCCAGAATTGTTCCATTCCTGAAACAGGGAGCCGGAGTTGTGACGACAAGAGGTCATATTCATTGGGTAGTTACAGAATATGGAAGTGTTTATTTGTACGGTAAAAATCTTAGACAGAGAGCCCAGGAATTGATCAGTATTGCACATCCTGATGACAGAGAAATGCTGGAAAGAGCTGCCTATGAAAGATTTAAACATTAAAAAATTCTTAAAAGACATAATTATAATGTAAAGTTTTGTACATTTAATTAAAATAAGCATAAAAAGTTTTTGGCAATCTTTTTGCTGAAAACTTTTGTTATATAAAAATTACACATTTGAAGACGATTTATAATTCGATAAAAGAAGAAGTTGTAAAACATCCTAAGGTAGAGGATTCAGTTTTAGGGATGGTAAATGAATGGAAGAGAAGTCACTATATAATTCTTTCAGAAATTATCAAAGAAGAGCTCGCTTTATCAGAAGAGCTTAAAGATGATAAAAGATTTGAGTTAGGAAATACGATTTCGCACATTACCCTGCAGCGATTTTTTGAAAATGATTATCAGGATAAAACCCATAATGATCTGCGTTTTTTGAAGACGCTTGATAAAATCTGCATTTTTTTAGGCTTTAAAGATCTCAACGCATACATTTATCATTTAAAAGATAATGACATCAATGGTAAAGAACTAAATAGTGATGTCTTTTCGACCGACATCGTTTATCAATACTGCGCAACCGTTTTTGATTTGTATAAAAATTTTCCAGTCTTAAAATTAGACTTGTTTAAAGATCTTGTATTTGACAATTCTCCGTTTCTTGAAAGAGCATCAGAATTTAGCCGTGAGCTTTGCGAGAGGCAGTTTGAATTGGTTACAAAAAACAATCGTTCTAATTTTGAAATATTCGATGTCAACATCGTAACAGACGAGCCTGATAAAAAAATCCTAGAAACTCAGGAATTCTGGAATCTCTTATTCAAGGTAGGAGAAACCGGAGAAGAACATTTTGTGAATCAGCTCAACACACAAATTTATTTCATTCGCAAAATAGATAATATGTGGAAAATTTGGGACAATTACAACCCAGACGCCGGAAGGTTAAATAATAAAAAATAAAAGCCGTAATTAATTACGGCTTTTATCATTTTGAAATAATTTCCTTTCGACATCAAGTTTCTAATACAAATATACAATTAATAATAAAACAAACACAAACTTAAATATACTTAAATGAACTTTAATTTTTATTAAATAATACACAATCGATTACATAACAATAATGTCTTTAATTATTTACAAGAATTTTGTAATTTGCAATCCATTAAATAAAAGTAAAAATAGAAAATATGTCAACACTTACATTTGCCGAAAAAATTGCTCAAGCTGAGAATTTCTTGCCAATAAATGGTACAGATTACATTGAGTTTTATGTAGGAAACGCTAAACAGGCCGCTCATTATTACAAGACTGCATTTGGTTTTCAGTCAGTTGCTTACGCAGGTCCTGAAACGGGAGTAAGAGATCGTGCATCTTATGTTCTTCAGCAGGGGAAAATCAGATTAATCCTTACCACAGGTCTAAAATCTGACTCGCCAGTTAGCGAACACGTAAAAAAACACGGCGATGGAGTGAAAATCTTAGCACTTTGGGTAGACGATGCCTATTCTGCATTTGAAGAAACTACAAAAAGAGGAGGAAAACCTTATTTGGAGCCAGTAACGTTGACAGATGAGCACGGTGAAGTAAAAATGTCCGGAATTTACACGTACGGAGAAACTGTTCACATGTTTATCGAAAGAAAAAACTATACAGGATCTTTCATGCCTGGTTATCAAAAATGGGAAAGCGATTACAAACCTGAAGAAGCAGGATTATTATATGTTGACCATTGTGTAGGAAACGTAGGCTGGGACAGAATGATCCCAACTGTTGAGTGGTACGAAAAAGTGATGGGATTTGTGAACATTCTTTCATTTGATGACAAGCAGATCAACACAGAATATTCTGCATTGATGTCTAAAGTAATGTCAAACGGAAACGGTTTTGCAAAGTTCCCAATCAATGAGCCGGCAGAAGGAAAGAAAAAATCTCAGGTTGAAGAATATCTTGATTTCTATGAAGGAGAAGGTGTACAACACATTGCAGTTGCAACAAAAGACATTATCCACACGGTTACTGAGCTTAAGAAGAGGGGCGTAGAATTCCTTTCTGCTCCACCAGAAGCATATTATAACATGGTTCCTGAGAGAGTTGGTCACATTGACGAAGACTTGAAAAAACTTCAGGATTTAGGTATTTTAATTGACCATGACGAAGAGGGTTATTTATTACAAATCTTCACCAAACCTGTAGAAGACCGCCCTACGCTTTTCTTTGAAATCATTGAAAGACACGGTGCACAAAGCTTTGGTGCAGGTAACTTCAAAGCACTTTTCGAAGCTTTAGAAAAAGAGCAGGAAAAAAGAGGTAATCTTTAATTTTTTAAACCAAATACAGAGTTTTGTCAGGATGCAGATCTTGACAAAACTTTTTTATAAACACAAGCTCATGGGAAAATTATTCATCTGTACATTATTTTTTATCAGTCTTTTATCTAAAGCTCAAAATTATGCAGCATTAGATAAAATCCTAACCGTTTTGGAGGAAAGAAGAGGAATTAATCAACATCTTGAAAACGTAAGTGTAGAGAATAAAAAATTTGTTCTCATTAAAGATTTTGACGATCATACAGAAAGAAGTTTTATCATCATCAAAGGGAAAGATGCGACTTACGTTGAAATGTTTGACGATAAAGCGACGGGACAAAGTACATCAAATGTTTTCTCCGGAGACATCATCAGAAAAAAGAATATTATTTCTTTAAGAGCTGATAAGCTTGAGAACAAAAAAATTCCGATCCCGGTTTCAAAAACACTTCTTTTGACCAAGCAGAAAGAAATTATCTATCTCATCGACATCAATTCGAGAGACCGATGGATTGATGAAGAATCTTATACCAAAAAATCAAAATAATAACTTTCAAAAAGATTACTTTAAAATCTAAATCAAACTATCACATTATGAAATCATTTGTAGAGTATAATTCAAATTCAGACTTTTCAATACATAATATCCCTTTCGGAGTTGCAGTATTCAACAAAGAATTTATCGCTTGTTGTACAAGAATCGGCGATCAGGTTGTTGATCTTGCCCTTTTATACGATCTTTCGTATTTTGAAGAAATCGCAGGTTTAGACGACAACGTTTTCGAAGCATATACTTTAAATGAATTCATCGAATTAGGAAAACCTGTGACCAACGCTGTTCGTTTGAGAATTCAGGAATTATTGCAGGAAGGTTCGATTTTATCTAAGGATGAAAAAACCATTGAAGATGCATTCTACGATTTGGATCAGGTAAAAATGATCATGCCGATTCATATTCCAAACTACACAGACTTTTACAGCAGCATCGAGCACGCAACCAATGTAGGAAAAATGTTCAGAGATCCAGCAAACGCATTGCTACCTAACTGGAAGCATTTACCTGTAGGCTATCACGGTAGAGCTTCATCAATCGTCGTTTCAGGAACTGAGATTAACCGCCCAAAAGGCCAGATGAAACCTGCTGATGCTGACAAACCCGTTTTCGGACCTTGCAAACAATTGGATTTTGAATTGGAAATGGCTTTCATCATCAACCAAAATACCGAAATGGGAGAAAGCGTATCTACAAAAGATGCAGAAAATGCAATCTTCGGAATGGTTGTTTTCAATGACTGGTCTGCAAGAGATATTCAATCTTGGGAATATGTTCCATTGGGTCCATTTTTGGCTAAAAATTTCGGTTCTTCAATTTCTCCTTGGGTCGTAACACTAGAAGCTTTGGAACCATTCAGAACCACTTCTCCAAAGCAAGATCCAGAAGTTTTGGATTATTTAAAATTTGAAGGAGATAAAAATTACGATATTAATCTTGAAGTATATATCCAGCCAGAAAACGGCGAAGAAAACCTGATCTCAGAAAGCAATTACAAATACATGTATTGGAACATGACGCAACAATTGGCTCATCATACGGTAAATGGTTGCAATCTGGAAGTTGGTGACATTTATGCAAGTGGAACCATCTCAGGAAGCGACCCAAAATCTTTCGGTTCTATGCTTGAATTGACCTGGAGAGGACAAAACCCAATAACATTAAGCAATGGACAGGAAAGAAAATTCATTGAAGATAATGATACTGTGACCATGAAAGCCTGGGCTGAAAAAGACGGTGTGAGAGTTGGTTTCGGGGAAGTTTCTGGTAAAATTATTCCAACTAAATAGATTTAATTTTAAACACTTAAGTATTTTTAAGTTAAAAGACAATGAATATTTTAAGTTCACTTTAGTTTTTTGAAAATCTCTGATTTTCTTTTTTAAACATGATTACACAAAAACTCATCAATGACATTTCATATAAGATTGTTGGAGCCTGTATTGAAGTTCATAAATTGGCAGGTCCCGGCTTGTATGAAGAAGTATATCATCAATGTTTAGAAAAAGAATTTAATTTAGTAGGTTTAAAATACAAAAGTGAACTTGAAATACCATTTTTATACAAGGATGAGAAAGTAAATTGTAAATTGAAATGTGATTTTTTAATTGAAGATTTAATTGTTTTAGAATTAAAATCGGTTTCAGAGATTCATCCAATTCATAAAGCACAGACGATGAATTACATGAATTTACTCAAAGCACCAAGATCAATTTTAGTAAACTTCAATGTAATAAATCTTTATCATGAAGGTTATGAATCTTTTGCCTCAAAACTATTTAAAGAACTTCCGAAAGGATGAAAATCGCAGATTTTCAAAACTTAAGTGTACTTAATATGTGCAATTATAATACTTAAAATAACTTAAGTGGTAAGATATAAAAAAATGAAAACAATCATCCCATCAGAAATATCGTCAGTTCAACTACAGACAATAATGCAGACCGCCGTTTCACCACGACCGATTGCATTGGCATCTACAGTTGACAAAGAAGGAAACAGCAATTTATCGCCGTTTAGCTTTTTCAATATGTTTAGCACCGTTCCTCCGATTTTGATTTTTTCACCATCGAGAAGAGTTCGGGATAATACCACGAAACATACTTTAGAAAATGTTCTAGAAGTATCAGAAGTGGTTATCGGAACAGTAAATTTCCCAATCGTACAGCAGATTTCTTTAGCATCGACAGAATACGGAGATGGCGTCAATGAGTTCATCAAATCTGGTTTGACGATGAAAGATGCTGATTTGGTGAAACCTAAATTAATTGAAGAATGTCCCGTAAATTTTGAGTGCAAGGTTTTAGAAATAAAATCTTTAGGAGATCAGGGCGGTGCAGGAAATTTGGTTATTTGTGAAGTTAAAAAAATTCACATCAGAGAAGAATATCTGAACGAAGAAGGAAATTTAGATCAGGCAAAATTAGACATGGTTGCTCGTCTCGGAGGAAATTGGTATTCGAAAAATAATGAACACAACTTATTTGAAGTTCCGAAACCTTTAGTAACAAAAGGAATTGGTTTTGATCTTCTTCCCGATGCTATAAAATACAGTAAAGTCTTTACAGGAAACGATTTGGGAATGCTAGCCAACGTGGAAGTCTTGCCTTCAGAAAATTGTCATGAGGATGAAAATATCCATATGGAAGCACAAAAACTTTTGCTGGAAAGTAAGATTGATGAGGCTTGGAAAATTTTAGTGAAATAAGATTTTTGAAACATTAAGATTTCTACTAAAAAATTAAGAATATTAAGTTGAGCTTCGTTTAAGCAGTAATACTTATCAAATTTACAGATTTTTCTTACAATTAATAAACCTTGTAGTTTAAATTCAACATAAAATGAGTGAAGTTTTCACTCATTTTTTATTCATTCACAATTTTATCATTGATAAATTCAATACATTTTTCGACAATTTTATTTAAATCTTCAGGTAAATTCTCTTCTTCCCAAGGTTCTTTTGCACCGAAAACATGATTTCCATTTTCAACTAAAAACAATTCGGTATTAGGATTTAAAATGTGAAGATGCTCAGCATTTTTCACACTTACGCCTTCGTCTGAAGTACCATGAACAATCAAAACATGAGCTTTTGCCATTTCCATGGAACGTTCTACATCGAAGCGATGCGGATCATTAGCAAAATCTTCATAAAATTGATAAAAATGCGGCATCTGCTGTTTTGTTCTTCCGTTTTCCACATAATAAACACCTTCGTTTTTCCAATTTTCAAAAGCTTCATCTTTAGGAAAGCGTTCGAGATTATCGACACTCGCTAACGTAATTAATCCATTGATTCTAATATCTTCGCTGGTTTTAATAATAGAAATTCCTCCTCCCCGACTGTGCCCGATCAAAACGATTTTTTGATCATCCACTTTTGGATCTATAGTAAAATGATTTAAAACTACATCCAAATCCGAAAGCTCTTTCGAATAATTATTATTTCCAAAAGCTTCTAAATCATCAAATCCATGAGGGTTTTCAATGGTAGTTCCGTTATGAGAAAAATTAAATTTAACAAAGAAAAAACCAGCTTCTGCAAATTTCTCAGCCATCAAATCCCAAGCACCCCAGTCTTTGTAACCTTTGTAGCCATGCACGAAAATAACTAAGGGAAGTTTATTTTCGGTTTCAGGATAATAAGCGTCGGCAAGAAAATCTTTGGTTTTAGAATTTGAAAGAATGATATTTTGATCTTTAATGACTTTCATATTTTTTTGTTTTGTTAGTTGACTTTAATTTCTCTGTGAGTATATTTAATTTTTAAAAGATATTTCAAATCAATTCAATCTTCAAGATAAATATTTTAAATTCAAACAAATTTTAAACCTAAAAATAGCATAAATACATTTAAACACAAAGTAAAAATCTTATTTTTGCGTTATGTTGGATTTAAGAACGGTTACCGTACAGCGCTATATTCTTCCGCTTCGGGAGGGTGGCTCGCTCCCTGCTTTGGCAGAGGCTGATGATGATTTTAAATATGTCTTAAAATTCCGTGGTGCAGGACATGGCGTAAAAATGCTGATATCTGAGTTGCTTGGCGGAAAAATCACAGAAGCTTTAGGTCTACAAATTCCTGAACTGGTTTTTGCAAATCTTGATGTCGATTTCGGAAGAACGGAAGCGGACGAAGAAATTCAGGATTTACTGAAAAACTCAGAAGGATTAAATTTAGGTTTACATTATCTTTCAGAATCGATTGCTTTTGATTCAAGTATTAAAGTTGATCCGCTTTTGGCTTCAAAAATTGTATGGCTGGATGCATTTATTACCAATATCGACCGTACTTTTAAGAATACCAATCTTTTGATGTGGCATAAGGAACTTTGGGTAATTGATAATGGTGCATCGTTTTACTTCCATCACTCGTGGCAGAATTTTGATACCGCAGCAAAAACTCCGTTTAAATATGTAAAAGATCATGTCTTGCTTCCACAAGCAACAAAAATAGATGAAGCTGAAAAGTTTGCGCATGAAGTTTTAAATGAAAATCTTTTCAGAGAGATTGTTAATCTAATTCCGCAAGATTGGCTGCATTGGGACGATGCTGAAGAAAGTCCGGATGAAATACGTGAAGTCTATTTCAACTTCCTGAAAACACGCTTAGAAAATTCTCAAATCTTTGTAAACGAAGCCAAAAATGCAAGAGGATAAAATATACGAATACGCCGTTATACGCCTGGTGCCAAAGGTTGAAAGAGAAGAATTTTTCAATATAGGATTGGTGATGTTTTCGAAAAGAGAGAAATTCATTAAAGTTGAGTTTTATCTCTGTCCGGATAAATTTAAGCTGATCAAAAGCAAGCTTGATTACGACGACATCATCAAGAATCTCGAAAGTTTTAAAAATATTGCTGAAGGAAAAAAGGATGGTGGTCCAATTGCAAGTCTTGACATTCCCGACAGATTCCGCTGGCTGACTGCCGTTAGAAGTGCTGTGGTACAAACTTCCAGACCTCATCCAGGAAAATCTAAAGACCTTGAAAAAACTTTTGGTAAACTTTTTGAGGAGTTAGTAAAATAATACACCTCAACAATTTATTTATGAATTCAGCGACAAACAATACAAATATCAGCAGGTTTTTTCTAAACCTGTTTTTTATTTTCTTTTTTTCAGCATCCATATTTGCGCAGACATCAAAGAGCATTCAGCTTCAGGAGAAAACTGCCGTTTCTGAAAATATTACTTACAAAAAAGATGGCTTAGGTAAAGATCTTCTTTTAGATATTTACAAACCCAAAAGTTCTACTGACAAGAAGTTACCTGTAGTTATATTTTTACATGGCGGAGCTTGGGCTCTCGGCGACAAAATAATTGCTCCGGATAATTATATTGAGCAAACGATTTTAAAGCTGACAGAAAAAAACTATGCAGTTTTAAGTGTCAATTATCGTTTGGTAAGTGATGAGGTTCATTTTCCGGGTCCTATTGAAGATTCTAAAGATGCGGTAAGATGGGTGAGGAAAAACGCCGATCAATATGGTTTTGATGCAGAAAACATTGGCTATTGGGGTGTTTCTGCGGGAGCTCATCTTTCGCTGCTTTCCGCTTATACTCCTGACAACGAATTTTCAGGAGATCAGGAACTTTCGAAATATTCAGGAAAAGTAAACTATGTAGTTGATAATTTCGGACCGACTGACATGAATCGACTTCTTCACACCAGAGCGCCAAAGCCTTTATTATTTATCGTTGGTTTAATTTCAAAAAAAATCATCGACATAAGAACAAAAATTGCAAAAGGAATGACTGGATATGACGTTAATACTGAAAGAAAAAAAGTCATTGAAGCCTGCAAAACCATTTCACCACTTTACTACACGCAAAATACAGTTCCTACGTTGATATTACACGGTAACAAAGATAAAATTGCCCCAATCAGACATTCAAAAAGGCTAAATAAGATGCTGGATAAAACTAAAACTAGACATGAACTTATTATTGTCAAAAAAGGAAATCATGGTTTTAAAGACACGGACAAAGCCTATCAGGACGAGATTAACAATGCAATGGTTAATTTTATTGTGTCGCAGACAAAGTAGAATTTAAAATATAATTGAAATTATAAATACTGTCTTTTTTTCAAAAAGAAGCAATAATTAAACACTTGAAAATCATTTGTTTAAATTAAAAAACATCAAATATAATACATAAATTTGCTAAATTGATATACATATTCATTCATTTTATATTGAAAATAAGTATCTTGGCCAAATGCTTACATTATTAATAATAAATAAGCAAAAACCCTAAATATTTATTCATATAAAATCGAAATGACATGGAATTTCTAAATGGAATTAATGCACTGACCTTGGTGTTTACATCACTCCTCATCTTTGCAATTGCTTACCGTTTTTACGGAATTTATTTAGCAAACAAAGTTCTTCGTCTAAATGACAAAAACACAACTCCGGCAGTCGAGTTTGCAGACGGAAAAGATTACGTCGCAACCAATAAAAATGTACTCTTCGGGCATCACTTTGCAGCAATTGCTGCGGCTGGGCCATTAGTTGGCCCAGTATTGGCGGCACAATTTGGTTATCTTCCCGGAGCTATCTGGATTTTGATCGGCTGCGTTTTGGGAGGCGGAGTTCACGATATGGTAGTACTCTTCGCATCGGTAAGACATAAAGGACAAAGTTTGGCGACCATCGCATCCAAAGAAATTGGTAAAACTACCGGAACTGTCGCAGGTTTTGCGATTTTATTTATTTTAATTTTAACACTCGCAGGACTTTCATTAGCATGTATCAATGCGATGCATGAAGCTTCCTGGTCATTATTTACAGTTGTCATTACCATGCCGATTGCGATTATCATGGGATTGATCATGCGTTACAGAAAAAACTCAGTGACTTTCGCTAGTATTCTGGGTGGTGTTCTTTTGATTGCAGGAATCATTGGCGGACATAGCTTGATGCAAAATGAAACCATGAATAATATGTTTACTTGGGACATTACTACCATTTCAATTGCGATTCCTTTATATGGATTTCTGGCTTCTGTTCTTCCGGTTTGGTTGCTGTTGGTACCAAGAGACTATCTTTCAACCTATTTAAAAATCGGAACGATTATCATGTTGGCGATTGGCGTGATTGTGATTCACCCGACGATTCAAATGCCTGCTTTAACTGAATTTATCAACGGTGGCGGTCCTGTTATTGGCGGTCCTGTTTTACCATTTATCTTCATTGTCATTGCATGTGGAGCGATTTCAGGATTTCACGCCGTAATTGCGACGGGTACAACTCCAAAAATGCTGAACAGAGAAAAAGAAATTCTATTTGTAGGTTACGGAGCAATGCTTGTCGAAGGTTTCGTGGCATTGATGGCTTTAATTGCCGCTTGTACCTTGATGCCCGGAGATTACTTTGCCATTAACACCCCAAAAGATACCTATGATGCTTTTCTGGCAACACATCCGAACTTACACGGTGTTGACATCGATTATTTCTCAGAAAGAATTGGGATTGATTTGCATGGAAGAACAGGAGGTGCCGTTTCACTGGCTGTCGGAATGGCGCATATTTTCAATAAAATTCCATACATGGATCAGCTCATGGCATATTGGTACAACTTTGCAATTATGTTTGAAGCGGTATTTATTTTGACCGCAATCGATGCTGGAACGAGAGTTGGAAGATTCTTTCTACAGGAAATGCTGGGATCTGTTATTCCTAAATTTAATGATAAAAACTGGACTCCGGGAATTATCATCAGCAGTTTGCTCTTCACATTTGCCTGGGGATACTTGGTTTTCACCGGAAACGTAAGCAGCATCTGGCCGCTCTTCGGGATTAGTAATCAATTACTTGCCGCTTGTGGTTTGATTGTCTGCACGACAATGCTCATTCGTCTTAACAGAGGAAAATATGCGCTTTGCTCTGCAATTCCGGGAGTTTTCATGGCGATTATTACTTTTTGGGCAGGCTATATTCAGGTGATGGATATTTATATTCCCAAACAGCAATATTTATTGGCAACTTTAGCTGTAATAGCAATGGTTCTGATGCTTGTGGTTTTTGTGGGAGCATTTAGAAAATGGTATCAATTATTACAAGTGAAAACTTCACACACAGATTTCTATGGTGAAACTGTAAAGGAACTGGTGGAAAGGTAATTTTTCAATTAATATAAAAATAAAGAGATGCGATTTTTGATTTTTCGCATCTCTTTTATTTTTTAACCGTTATAATTTTTGTAGAAAATTTGATTTTTTAGAATACATAAAAAAGATTGATCATTCACTTTTTTAAAATAAAAATTCGGTGAGAAAGTACTGTTAATTCATCGGCTCATTATACAATTGACTTCCCCAAGATTGAATATCTTTTGCAGTAAAATTTATAGTAGAGAATAAGTCTTCAACCTCATCTCTGATTGTTTTTACAGCCTGGCTATCGGTTGTCCTTATTCTTGTTTCATGATTTGCTCTTACTCCACTTCCTGTGAAATTCAGTGAACCTAAATACGCAATTTCATTATCAATAATATAAATTTTACTGTGAACATAAATTTTATTCGAAGAATACTTATCTTCATATTTTGAGACGAAAACCTTGAAAGGAAACAACTGTCTATAAGTGTAGTAGTAAATTCTTTTGCCTTTTATCTTCTCAATAATAGAATTTCTTATCAAAAACATTATTCCAATAATAATGATAGAATAAGCAAATTCCAATTTTTGAAAAAGAAACAAAAAAAAGAAAAACAAGTGCAATGGTTAGTAAAATTACAATTAGTAAGTTTTCCGATAATTTTATCAGTTTGTCTCTTTTTTGTTTTTCTTCCTTATTAACGTGTTTGTCTTGAAGAATAAGCTGATGAATATTTTTTTCCGATCCATCAAAATCCTCGATCTTGTCATTTGTAATAAGTTTGATACGAAGACCTCTGGAATGTAAAAGAATTAGCTCTTTTATTAAATAGGGAGATAGATAAGGTGAAACAATTTTTACATTTCTTTTTGCATTTCTGATGTCTTCCATTAGTTTTTTTCCGGCACTTTTACCAATATAAATATCACAAATTGCATTGTTGTAGAATACACTCATTTTTGAATTAAATTTTAATCATCCTATAAAATTAAAATTATAAAAAATTCAACAATGAGGTTTTATTATTTTGAATTATTTTGAATTTTCAGTTTCTCAATCCTTTTAATCTCATTCAAAAGCAAAGGAAAAGCAGGATGAGCCATTCCCCCGTGATCAAAACCGTCTAATTCGTATAAAAGCGTTTCTTTATGACCTTTCAGCTTCATCATTCTCCACATGTAAGCGTTTTCTTCATATCTTCCGAGCAGTTCTTTCTCACGATCACCAGTAATTAAAAGTAAAGGCGGTGCATCAGCACGGATAAAGTGAAGAGGTGCCATTTCATCAATTCGGGCGTCAAGCTCTTCGATTCCCTTTTCTTTTCTTGTGGTAAAATGACTGATCATTTGTCCGCTGAACGGAATAATTCCGGCAAGCTTGTTTGCATCAATTTTATATTTATTTAAATAAGATTTGTCTAAACCAACCATTGAAGCAAGATAGCCTCCTGCAGAATGTCCGGTAATGAAAATCAGATCTTCACTTCCGCCGTATTTTTTAATATTATTGAAAACCCAGGCTGTTGCAGCAGCGGCATCTTCAATATATTTGGGTGCTTTTACTTTTGGCGACAATCTGTAATTAACGGCAATGATAGCAACTCCTTTATTTTTCAGTTCTTCCGGAATATGTTTTTCTCCACCCGTGATTCCGCCACCATGAAACCAAATGATGGTGGGAAAATTTTTCACATTCTTTGGAAAATAGATATCTAAAACACATCTTTCATTGATATAAACATCGGACTTATTTGTCTGTTCATCATAATATTTAACATTAGTGATAGTTTGGTATTCTTGACAAAAAAACAGATTTAAAATAACTGTTATAAAGAGAAAGATGAGAAGTTTTTTCATTTTATTATTTTGGAATTTAAAGATATGAATTTATAAAAAAACAGACCTTCAAAGAAAGCCTGTTTAATTATTTTTTTTAAATCTTCGTCAGCTTAGCATACTTTAAGATCAAATTCTTCTCGCCTTCATGTAAGAAAACAACTTTAGCTTTGATATTCTGCGGATCGGTTCCATCCAAAAATTTCACTTCACCAATTCCGAAACGGTCATGTCTTACCTTGTCTCCAACTTCAATATCTTGCGAAGAAGCCCCACTTGGATTGATGATTTTCGCCGTAGCTACAGGTTTTAATTTTCTCGGTTCAGCAATTGGCTTATCATTTTCGGTTTTCGTGATGGTTTTCTTTTCTATTTTTCTGAAACTTTTCATTTCAGAAGGATGCTCATCAAAAATATTCGAAGTAATGCCTGCGTTGTTGATAAATCTCTTTTCAATTGCAGGATTTAAAAACTCAATATACTCTTCGTCAACTTCGCTCAAAAATCTCGAAGGTTCGGCATCGGTAATTTTCCCCCACTGAAAACGAGAAACTGCGTACGAGAAAAATGCCTGCTTTTCAGCTCTTGTTAAAGCAACATAAAACAAACGTCTTTCTTCTTCCAAATCTTCCCGGGTTGCCGAACTCATAAAACTAGGGAATAGATTTTCCTCTAACCCAACCAAGTGAACAACCGGAAATTCTAGACCTTTTGAAAGGTGAATCGTCATCAGAGAAACCATGTCTTCATTATCATCTTTCCTTTGAGTATCTGCAGAAAGTGCAATATTTTCAAGGAAATTTGGTAAACTAGGATCCCCATCCTCGATTTGCTGCTGTTCTTCAATAAAACCCTGCATCGAGTTCATTAATTCCTGAACGTTTTCTACACGGGAAATTCCTTCGGGAGTCTGATCGTCTTTTAAAAATTTAATCAAACCGCTTCGCTTTGCCACTTCCATTGCGACACTGTAGGCGGTTTCGGTTTTAAGCAAAACCTGAAACGCTTTGATCATTGACCAGAAATCGCTCAATTTTGTTAAAACTCCGTTATTGAATTTCAATTGTGGCGCATACATTCCCAAATTATCTAAAACTTTAGACACCGGAAGATTTTGTGAATCGGCAAAAACGATTAATTTATTCTGAGTTGTCTCACCAATTCCTCTTGTTGGATAATTGATGATTCTCATTAAAGCTTCAGAATCATTTTCGTTGACCAAAAGGCGTAGGTAACCGATCAAATCTTTCACCTCTTTCCTTTGGTAGAAAGACAAACCTCCATATACTTTATATGGAATATTTTTTCTTCTTAAAGAGTCTTCAAAAGCTCTTGTTTGAGAGTTGGTACGATATAAAATCGCAAAATCACTAAATTTCTTCTGTTCTCTGTTACTTAGTTCCCAAATATTTCCTGCCACGAAATTGGCTTCATCAGCATCAGAAAGCGAACGGTAAACCTTGATTTTTTCGCCTACTTCATTTTCACTGAAAACATTTTTCTTAAACTGCTGAAGGTTTTTGGCAATCACCACATTTGCGGCATTTACGATATTTTGTGTTGAACGGTAATTCTGTTCTAAAGAAACCGTAACTGCCTCCGGATAATCTTTTTTGAAATTTAAAATATTATAAATATTCGCACCACGGAAAGAGTAAATCGACTGTGCATCGTCTCCCACCACACAAATGTTTTCAAATTTAGAAGCTAAAGCTTTCACAATCAAATATTGAGAGTGGTTGGTATCTTGGTACTCATCTACCAAAATATATCTGAATCTGTCTTGGTATTTTGCTAAAACTTCCGGAAATCTTGTCAACAATTCATTGGTTTTCAATAGTAAATCATCAAAATCCATCGAGCCGTTTTTATAACAGGCTTCTACATATTTTTCATAAATTTTTCCGATAAATTTCATGTTGGCTTTTTCGTCAGCTTCCATTAATTCAGGATTATTGTAATATGCTTTTACCGTGATCAGGTTATTTTTGTAATTGGAAATTCTTGCCTGAACTTTTTTAGGTTTGTATAGATCGGCATCGATATTCATGTCTTTCAACACTTTTCTGATGACGTTCAGAGCATCCTGCTGATCGTAAATCGTAAAGTTTGATGGATACCCCAAATAATGCGCTTCACTTCTCAGAATTCTTGCGAAAACCGAGTGAAAAGTTCCCATCCAAAGGCTTCTCGCATTGCTTTGTCCTACAACTTTTGCAATACGCTCTTTCATTTCTTTTGCCGCCTTGTTGGTAAAGGTTAATGCCAGAATATTGAAAGGATCTACCCCATTGGTAATCAAATGGGCAATACGCATTGTCAATACACGTGTTTTGCCGGAACCTGCTCCTGCAAGCACCATCAAAGGCCCTTGTAAAGTGGTAACGGCTTCATATTGTGATTCGTTGAGTCCTTTCAGATAATCCATACAGCAAAAAAATTTGGGAACACAAAATTAGTGTATTATAAGGAGAATTCAAATTGTGAATTCGGAACTTGGAATTTTTTAAGTTTTTAATTGTTTTTCGCAACTAATTCGCAAATTTTAATTTTTAGAAATGATTTTGGTTTGTTATATTCTATAAAATTTTCAAAAAACTTCTTGAATGTCAGCTTTTAATTATAATGTCTTTTTTTTAACGCAAAGTCCGCAAAGATTTTTTATTACTAACTGCTTTTAAAGTTAGCAAAGGCGTTTCACTCAGAAAAGTACACAAAGCTTTTTAAATTCTGATAGATTATTGACAATCAGAACAAACTTAAATGATAGGACTGTTTTATTAAAATTAAACAAAAAAAAATCAGCAAAATAAAATTCCGCTGATTGATATCTATTTTAGCATTCAGTTTATTTAGCGTAAGTTTTCAATCTGTCAACCATATCACCTAAGTCGAAAGGTTTTGCAATAAAAGCATCCGCCCCCGCATCTAAAGCTGACTGTTCCAGACCACGACTCGCTGACATAATCAAAACCGGAATATCTTTTAAATTTTCATCGGCTTTGATTTCTTTGCAGATATCACGTCCGTCTTCGCCGGAAAGCCACATATCCATTAAAATTACGTTAGGTTTAGAATCTGCATTTAATGTCTTCAGCATATCTGAGCCTTTATAAAATTTTTCAATCTCAAATCCTTCAAAATCAAGCATCATCTCTATTGAATCTACGATTGCAGGACTGTCATCTACCACTAAAACTTTTGTCGCGTTAGGCATTTTGTTGTACGTTTTTACTTTTGGGGATTTCGAAGCAAAAATCAGACCCTTTTTCTTCTATTGACGACACATAAATACGACCGCCAGACCGTCTGATGATCTCAGATGAAATATAAAGCCCCAGCCCTAATCCCGGAAAAGTATGCTCTTTTGAGCCGCTCACTCTATAATATTGTTCAAAAACTTTCTTGTGTTTATCTGATGGAATTCCTATCCCGAAATCTTTCACGGTGAACGTTACTTTATTGTCTTTCACTTCTGTAGAAACAATCACTTGGTCTGCATCAGGAGAATATTTTATGGCGTTACTAATCAGATTACTCATCACTTGAGAAATGCGATGACGGTCTGCGTAAACAGTTCCTATTATGGAAGGATGTAGAATAATTTTGTGTCTTGAGGTCATCTGCTGTTCGGCAACAATTTCTTCAGTGAGCTGATCAAAATCAAACTCAGATTCATTCAGCTGTATTTTACCGTTTTGTATTTTGGTAACATCAAGCAAATCGCTGATTAAAATTGTCAGCAAATCGATTTGACCATCCATTTTTCTGGCAACTTCAGCATTCTTCAAATCATCTTTTTTAACGAGATTTTTCTCAATAAATTGGGTATAGATTTTTAAACTCGTTAACGGAGTTTTCAGTTCGTGGCTGGCTATTCCAAGAAAATTATCTTTTTGGGTCTGCAGTTGTTTAAAATCGTCAATATCAGTAAATGTTCCGATCCATTGTTTGATATCACCATTTTCGTCAAAAGCGGGAGCCGCTCTTCCTAAAAACCAGCGGTAAACATTGGGATTATCAGGATCTAAAAACTGATATTCCATTTCAAAAGAATTTCCGGTTTTCAAGCTTTCTTCCCATACTACCTCTACCTGCTCATAAACCTCAGGCTTAATAATCCTTTTTACTCCATCTGCAGGATCTTCATTTTTATCAAAACCTGTGTATCTGTACCAGTTTTCGTTCATGTAGGTCATTTTACCGTCTTTATCGCAAGTCCAGACAAATTGTGGCATCAAATCTGCCAAATCTCTGAATCTTTCTTCTCTTTTCTGAATTTCTTCACGGGCAATAACAAGATCTGTAACATCAACTGCCATATTATGAATGGCGTACACCTCACCATTGGCATTTTTCAGCGGTTTATAAGAAAAATTAAAATAATACGTCTGAAGTTTTCCGTCTACAACCAAATCTACCCGATCTTCAGTTGCCGTGTAAGTTTCACCAGTTTTAAAAATATCTTTGAGAATACCTATAAAGGGCTGACCTTCCAGTTCGGGCAAAGCATCTTCCAATTTAAGTCCGATGACCGAGGCATCTTTCCCCCAGGTTTTCAGCATTAAATCATTTGCTAACTCTATATATAATTCGTCTGAACGATAAATTGCCGTGGAGTAGTCTGAATTTTTAATTAAGTCTTCAAATCTGTACTCACTTTCTTTTAATTTCCTTTCTGAGATTACCTGATTGGTTACTTCTGTTGCGACAACACTTACTCCGATGATTTTCTTAACATCATTGTAAACGGGAGAATAGATAAAGTCAAAAAAATGCTCTTCAAAATTTCCAAATTTTTCTAAGAAAATGGAAAGTTTGTTTCCATTGAACACCTCTCCTTTTCTATATACATTATCAAAGATCTCAACGAAGCCCTGAGATTTTACTTCGGGCAAAGCTTCAAATAAAGGTTTTCCAATTACCGATAAATCTCTTCCCCATAGTTCTAAAATCTGCGGATTGGCATTTTGTATAATCAAATCGTCACCGATTAATAAACACATTGCAACCGGAGCTTGGCTAAAGAGTGTAATCAATGATTCCGGTGAAACATTTTGTTCTAAAAAACTTTTCATTGCAGGAGAGCTTTTACAGGCATCAAATTTAATATATAATAGCTGAAAACTATATGATTTCAGTCAAATCCTAATTCCAACTTTTAAAACTACAAAAATTTATTAAAAATTTGTAACAATTCATGTATTTTTGGCACTCATTGACAAAACAATTTCTATTTATGAAAAAACGACTTCTTAGTGTTGCAGCTGCTGCTTTTTTTGGAGTAATGCTGAATGCACAACAAATCAAATTCGAAGAGTATGATTTACCCAACGGTATGCACGTAATTCTTCACCAAGATAATTCTGCTCCCGTAGTTACTACAGCAGTAATGTACCACGTAGGTGCAAAAGACGAAGTTAAAGGAAGAACTGGTTTTGCCCACTTTTTCGAGCACCTTTTATTTGAGGGAACTCCCAACATCAAAAGAGGAGAATGGTTTAAAATCGTATCTTCAAACGGAGGACAAAACAATGCCAACACGAGCATGGACAGAACGTATTACTATGAAACTTTCCCTTCAAACAATGAGCAATTGGGTCTTTGGATGGAAGCTGAAAGACTTCGTCATGCAGAAATTAACCAAATAGGTGTAGACACTCAGAGAGAGGTTGTAAAAGAAGAGAAGAGATTAAGAATGGATAATTCACCTTATGGAAATCTTTTCAACACGATTCAGCAGAATCTTTTCACCAATCACCCATACCACGGTTCTGTAATTGGTTCTATTGAAGATTTGAACGGTGCTAAACTAGACGAGTTCAAGGCGTTCTATAAAAAATATTATGTTCCAAACAACGCTACTTTGGTGGTTGCAGGAGACATTAAGCCTGAACAAACTAAAAAGTGGATTCTTGAATATTACGGAAGCATTCCTAAAGGAACTGTTACCCCTAAAAACTTCCCTAAAGATGAGCCTATTACAAAGGAAAAAGAAGTAACTGCTACAGATGCGAACATTCAGCTTCCTGCGTATATTTTTGCTTACAGAACGCCAAGCAACAAAGAAAGAGATGCTTATGTTTTAGATATGCTTTCTTCTTATTTGAGTAACGGTAAATCTTCAGTTTTATACAAAAAATTGGTAGATCAGGACAAAAAAGCACTTCAGGTAGCAGCTTTCAACCAAGGTATGGAAGACTACAGCGTTTTTGCATTCTTTGCAATCCCAATGGGAGCTACAACGAAGCAGGTTTTACAAAATGACATCGATGCTGAAATTAAAAAAGTACAGACTACTTTGATTTCAGATGAAGATTATCAAAAACTTCAAAATCAATATGAAAATCAGTTTGTGAATACCAATTCTAGTATTCAGGGGATCGCTTCTTCATTGGCGACAAGCCACGTTTTGATGGGAGATACCAATTTAATCAACAAAGAAATAGACATCTACAAATCTATCACGAAGCAAGATTTGCAAAATGCTGCTAAAAAGTATCTTAATTCTAACCAAAGAGTAATCATCAATTACGTACCTGAAAAAAAATAATCTCTTTTAGACCTTACGTTTTAAAAGAATGATTACAATTAAATTTTTACAAATGAAAAAGCAATTAACCTATATAGCAGTAGCATTTTTATTCACAGGAATGCTTTCTGCACAAAAAATTGATCTTAACGCAATGCCAAAACCAGGACCAACTCCTGCGATTAACATTGCTCAGCCAAAAACTTTCCAGTTAAAGAACGGTTTAACGGTAATGGTAGTTGAAAACAACAAGCTGCCAAGAGTAAACATGAGTCTTTCTATGGACAGACAACCTTACTTCGAAGGCAATATTGCCGGAGTGAGCGAAATCATGGCTAGCCAGCTTGATAACGGAACAACAACTCTTAGCAAAGACGAATTTAACAAGAAAATAGATTATCTGGGAGCAAGTTTAAACTTCTCTTCTGCCGGAGCTTCTGCCAATTCTCTTTCAAAATATTTCCCGCAGGTATTGACTTTGATGTCTGATGCCATCATCAATCCTAAATTCTCTGCAGACGAAATTGAAACAGCAAAACAAAGAACCATCGAAGGATTAAAATCTGAAGAGAAAAACGCTTCTTCTATTGCTTCAAGAGTTTCTAATGCATTAGCTTACGGAAAAAACACTTCCAGAGGTGAGTTTGAGACGGAAGAATCTATCAAAAAAATCACATTGGCAGACGTACAAAACGTTTACAAAAAATACTATGCTCCAGACAACGCTTATTTGGTAATCGTTGGTGATGTAAAGTTAGATAAGATAAAGCCATTGGTTGAAAAAGCATTCAACAACTGGAAAAAAGCAAACACAACTTTCGCAGCTCTTGAGCCTGCTAATAATGTTGCTAAAACTGAAATCAATATCGTAGACGTACCTTCTGCTGTGCAGTCTGTAGTTTCTGTAGGAAACCTTACTACACTGAAGATGAGCGATCCTAATTACTTCCCTGCAACAATTGCCAACTATATCCTTGGTGGTGGTGGTGAAGCAAGACTTTTCATGAATCTTCGTGAGAAAAACGGTTTCACTTATGGTGCTTATTCAAGCATGAGCGCAAGCAAATACTCTCCTGATTTCTCAGCTGAAGCAAGCGTAAGAAACGAAGTTACAGATAAGGCTGTTAAAGAATTCATGAATGAATTAAATGGAATCTCTACGGTAAAACCTGAAGAATTGGCCAATGCTAAAGCTAAATTGAAAGGAAGCTTCATCATGGCTCTTGAGCAACCTGCAACTATCGCAAGATTTGCTGTAAATCAAAAGGTAAATAATCTTCCTGCAGATTTCTATACCAACTATCTGAAGTCAATCGATAAAGTAACAGCTGCTGATGTTTCAAATGCAGTTAAAGCGAATATTTTACCAAACCAAAGCAGAATTTTCATTGCTGGTAAAGCGTCTGACATTTCTGAAGGCTTAGAGAAATTAGGATATCCTGTAAAATATTTTGACACCAACGCAAATCCTGTAGGAAAACCAGTTGCTCAAAAAGTTGACGCAAGTGTGACATTATCTTCAGTTGCAGATAAATACATCAACGCAATAGGAGGCTTAGCGGCAATTCAAAAAATCAATACGATTACAAACAATTCTACGGCAAAAATCCAAGGTATGGAAATGACCATGAAATTGATCCAAGGAAAAGGAGGAAAAATGGCAATGGATATGAAGATGATGGGTAATACTGTACAAAAAATTGTATTTGACGGTAAAGATGGATACATGGAAGGCCAAGGACAAAAGGCTCCGTTAACTGCTAAGCAAAAAACCGAAATGGCAAAAGATACTGAGCTTTTTCCAGAAGTTAACTTTGCGAAGTCTACCGATTACAAATTGGCTGGAATTGAAAAATATAACAATGAAGACTCTTACGTAATAAAAGGCGCTGAAGACACTTATTATTATAGTGTAAAAACTGGTTTAAAAACAGGTGAAGTAAAGGCTAGTGAAGGTGGCTCAATACCTACATCTTATAGTGACTACAAAGATGTATCTGGTGTTAAATTACCATATACTATTTCGCAAAATATGGGAGGTATGGATGTAACTTTCAATGTAAAATCTTACGAAGTAAATCAGGCAAAAGACACTGATTTCAAATAAGATCATAGATATTATTAAAAAAGCGGCGACAATTGTTGCCGCTTTTTGTTTTTAGTGAAATCTTATTTTGCGGTTCTGTAAAAAAACATTAAATTTGCCCATTCAAAAAGATATTAGAATTAATGGATACTATATTTACACTATTGATGGTTCTTATTATGATTGCCAGCATTTTATTGGTAATCGTTGTTATGGCTCAAAACCCCAAAGGTGGAGGTCTTTCAAGTACATTCGGAGGTGCATCTTCTGCACAGTTCGGAGTACAAAGAACTAACGACTTTATGGAGAAGTCAACCTGGACTTTAGGAACGGTGATCATCGTTCTTATATTAATCAGCGTTGTTGTTACAGGGAAACCTAAACAATCAGCACCAGCAGTTCCACCTATGCCAAAAACTGAAGTTCCGGCTAAACAAACAGCACCAGCTTCTAAAACTACAGCTCCGGTAAGTGTTCCGGCAACTAAATAAGAAATATTTTCTTTAAGATAAAACAAAAGCAACTCCATTGAGTTGCTTTTTTATTTGAGTTTGATGAGTTCTATTTTGTGTCTTAATTTCAAGCCCGCTTTTAAAAACGAATATTGCAAAGGTTTACTTTCTCTGTAATATTTATCAATAAAAATCTGCATTGCACCGTAAAACCTTTCTAGATAAACCTCATCTTTTATTGTACTTTCGCCTTTGTGGTGAAGGATGGAAGCTTTTCCGTAGTAATAATTTTTGAATCCGTTTTTCAATAAAGTGTAGCACAAATCAATGTCTTCGCCGTACATAAAATACTTTTCATCAAGCCCTCCCACTCTTTCATAAATTTCTTTTTTAACAAGGAAAAATGCTCCGGTGATTACTTCTACTTCAGCATTTTCAAATTCTCCCACATCATTTCGGTAATAAGATTTTGAATTTTTCTTTTTAAAGCTGGTAAACAGTTTTTCAAAAGAATTGAACATATCAGGAACCGAACGTTTGCTTTCTGGCAGGAAATTTCCGTTAGCATCATGCATTCTTACCCCTAAACATCCGAAATTGCTTTTAGAATCAGCGAAATTTAAGATTTCATTTAAATAAAAACCTTCCAGCTCAGTATCCGGATTTAAAATTAAGAGATACTCTCCTTCGGCAGTTCTTATCGCTTTGTTATTCGCAATCGCAAAACCTTCGTTTTTTTCTGAAGGAATAAATTTCATCTTTGGAAATTCAGGAATGAGGTCGCCCCAAGAACTGTCGGTAGATTTGTTGTCAATCACAATAACTTCATAATCGACATCTTCCACATATTTTTCAATAGAAATGAGACAGTTTCTCAGAAGTTGAGTCACATTATAATTAACGATAATGATCGAAAGCTTTTTAGTCATTTTAATCTTTTTCGTTATATGGGAGTCGGTTAATAATTGATCTCCCCAAAGAAATTTCGTCAGCATATTCCAATTCATCTCCTACGGAAATCCCTCTGGCAATACTAGAAAACTGAATGCCTGAGTTTTTGAATTTTTTATAAATATAGTAAGCGGTCGTATCACCTTCCATCGTAGCACTCAAAGCAAAAATAAATTCTTTTGCCTGACCCTTCTGCAACTTCTTTTCAATACTCGGAATATTTAATTGATGAGGTCCTACACCTTCCATTGGAGAGATTTTTCCGCCAAGAATCAGGTATTTCCCTCTATACTTTCCGGTATTTTCTATAGCGATGACATCACGTACATCTTCTACAATACAAATCAGCTCGTCACTGCGTTTTTCATTGCTGCAGATTTCGCAAATATCAAAATCTGAAAAGTTGTGACATTCTTTGCAGTATTTAATTTCATTCACCAAATTGATGATTGAAGTTCCCAAACTTGTCGCTCTGGAATTAGGTTGTTTAAGCAAATGAAGCGCAAGACGCAAGGCGGTTTTCTTCCCAATACCCGGAAGTCCGGAAATTTCCTCAACCGCTTTTGCCAATACTTTACTTGGATAATCCATAAGACAAAAATAAGAATTATAGTTGTAAAATTTGAATAGTAAACAGTCAAATACTATGATAATTTATGAATTAAAATTCAGTTTTTTATCCAAATCAGAATTATCAACTTATCATTTAAAAATATGAAAAAACCATTATCTTTGATCATCAAAATATTAAACAGAAAAATAAACTAAATGGTACTCAACAACCTCAACTATCCGCTGGATTTTAAATTTAAAATCACAACTCTTGCCAGCGATTTCAACATCACAGATAAAAACGGAAGCTCTGTCGCTTACGTACGTCAAAAAATGTTTAAACTGAAAGAAGACGTGATCGTTTTCAATGACGAAAGCAAAACCAAAGAACTTTTCAGAATTCAGGCGAATCAGTGGATTGATTTTAATGCATCTTATTCTATCAAAGATACCATCGGGAAAAACTTTGGAAGATTGGCCAGAAAAGGAATGCGTTCTATCTGGAAGTCTTCGTACAATATTTTAGACGAAGCGGATCAGCAAAAATTTACCATTACAGAAGATAATGCTTGGGTTAAATTCTTCGACGGAATGGTTGGAGAAATCCCTATCATCGGAATGTTTACCGGATATTTCCTAAATCCATCTTATACAGTAAAAGGTATGGATGAAAAAGAATATTTTAAGCTAAAAAAAATGCCGTCGATGTTCGGAAGAAGATTTCAGCTTGACAGAATGGTTGATATTGACGACGAAGACGAAAGTTTAGTGGTTTTATCTTTATTGATGATGGTATTGCTTGAAAGAGCGAGGGGATAATTGTGCTTTTAGCAACTGACTTTTGGCTGCTGGCTTACATTTTGAAGTAATAATTATTCAAAAATATTATAATTAAATTATCTCAACAGATGAAATATCTAATCATTTTCTTTTCAGCAATCTTATTAGTTGCGTGTAAAAAGGAAAAAGAAACCGTTTCAAATTCGACACCTAAAGATTCTTTGAACATTGTTCAGGACTCTGCGAAAACAAATGCTAAACCAGCCAACATTATGGTTGATGTATTTCCGTTCCCGAAAGAAATAAAAGAATGCTCTTGCTACTTTGCAAAAAATAAAGCAGATTTCGAAAACGAAAAATATATCTACGCCGATGATGCGGGAAAAACGGCTTACATGAAACTCGACGGAAAAAGAATCGCTATGAATTTGATTTCTTCAAGCGATATGGAAGTTGATGAAGAGTTAACTAAGGAGATTGAAAATGAGAACTACAAAATCTCAGTAAAAGGTAAAAAAATAAAAAATGAAGAGGTTTTACTGTTTGAAGGTATTTTAACCATTGAAAAACCAGATGGAAGCATCACTACAATGCCAATTTATGGTGAGTGCGGATGCTAAAAGCTTCTAGCTTCTAGCTTCTAGCTTCTAGCTTCTAGCTTCTAGCAAAAATACTGCTCCTGAATTTCGGGAGCATTTTTAATTTCGTAATTTTGATAAAAATAAATTTTATGGAACTATCAAACATAGAACCGCAGATTATCTGGAAAAATTTTTCCAAATTGAATGCTGTTCCGAGACCGTCAAAAAAAGAAGAAAAAGTAATCGCTTTCATCAAAGAATTTGGTGAAAATTTAGGATTAGAAACCACGGTCGATGAAGTAGGAAATGTCATCATTAAAAAACCAGCCACTCCGGGAATGGAAAACCGTAAATCAATCGTGATGCAATCGCATCTGGATATGGTTTGCCAGAAAAACAACGATGTAAATTTTGATTTTGAAACCCAAGGAATTCAGATGGAAGTTGATGGAGACTGGGTAAAGGCAAAAGGAACGACTTTAGGTGCAGATAATGGTTTAGGAGTTGCAACGATCATGTCGATTCTTGAAAGTTCAGACATTCCGCATCCTGATTTGGAGGCGTTATTTACCATCGATGAAGAAACGGGAATGACAGGTGCTTTAGGTTTAAAACCAGGACAATTGACGGGTCAAATCCTTTTAAATTTAGATACAGAAGAAGATGACGAAATTGACATCGGATGTGCCGGTGGAATTGATGTAACAGTAAGCCAAAATTATTCTACAGAAGCATCTAACGGGCAAATTGTAAGAATTGAAATAAAAGGTTTGCAAGGCGGTCATTCAGGAATGGATATTCACAAAGGCTTCGGAAATGCCAATATCATTTTGGGCAGAATTCTTTACAAAGCTTTGGAAAATCAAAACGTTCAGTTGGTTTCTATCGACGGTGGAAGTTTGAGAAATGCGATCCCGAGAGAGGCTGTTGCTTTGATTTCAGTAAGAAATTCAGGAGAGTTTATTGAGAATGTGACAGAGGGAATTAAAAAAGAAATTTTAGAAGAATTTGCTTCCATCGAAGCCGGACTTCAGATCAATATTGAAAATTCTACAAGTTCTGACAAAGCACTTTCTGAAGAAGATTCAAAGAAAATTATTTTGGTTTTAAAGTCACTTCACAACGGCGTTTACAGAATGAGTCCTGATGTGCAGGATTTGGTGGAATCATCAAACAATGTAGCGAGAGTAGAGTTAAAAGAAGGAGGTTTGAAGATTTTAAATCTTTCAAGATCATCGGTCGATTCGTCTAAAGATTCTGTTGCCGAACAATTGAAGTCAGTGTCAGAATTGGCAGGAATGAATGTAGAATTCAGCGGATCTTATCCTGGCTGGAAACCAAAACCGGGTTCTGAAATCGTTCAGATGATGGAGAAAATCTACACTGAAAAATTTGCAGAAAAACCACACGTTGTCGCTTGTCACGCAGGTTTAGAATGCGGAATCATCGGTGCCAATTATCCTGAAATGGAAATGGTAAGCTATGGACCAACTATCAGAGGAGCACACTCACCTGATGAAAAAGCAAATATTTCTTCAACACAGAAATTCTGGAGCTTTACGAAAGATATTTTAGCGAATATTCCTTTGAAATAAGAAGATAAATTATCAAATTGAAATATCCAAAGTCTTTTGATTTTGGATATTTTTTATTTAAACCATTAAGGCGATTTAAGAAGTTAAGAAATATTAAGTTTGCTTCGCTTTAGATTGAAAAACTAAAAATCAGAATAATTATTCTTAACTTCAATTTAAATCTTTTAAAATTTTAGTAGTAAAAAAAATTAAAATTAATGAAAAGTATTACCGTATTCTGCGGATCGAGTTTCGGTTCAGATGAAAAATATAAAGAGCAGGCAACTTTGCTCGGACAGACTTTAGCACAACAAAACATTCAACTGATTTATGGTGGTGCCAATGTCGGATTGATGGGCGCAGTCGCTGACGGCGTTTTATCTAAAGGCGGAAAGGCCATCGGTGTTCTTCCCCACTTTTTGCAGTCAAAAGAAATTGCGCACAACAATCTAACCGAGTTGATTTTGGTAGAAAGTATGCACGAAAGAAAAACCAAAATGAATGACCTATGTAATGGCGTTATTGCACTTCCCGGAGGTTTTGGAACTTTGGAAGAATTATTTGAAATGATTACTTGGGCACAGCTCGGGCTTCATAGAAAACCCATTGCCGTTTTGAATATTGACGGATTTTATGATGATTTGATTAAGCTAGTTCAAACTATGGTTGCTAAAGGATTTTTAAAACAGATCAATCAGGAAATGCTTTTAGTAAGTGATAATATTGATGAACTTTTGGAAAAGATGAAAAACTATCAAGCTCCGACGGTTGGGAAATGGATTTCGAAGGAGGATGTTTAGTGCTATAAAATTTTTAAAACCTTTAATTATGAAATTTAAATATATTCTAATATTATATCTAATTATACCAACTTTTATCTTTAGCCAAAAAAATTATAAATATTCTTACAACGAGGGTTACTTATTTTTAAAGAAAGCACAAAAGCAGATCAATAAAAACAATATAAAAAATGCTAGAACTTTACTTAACAAAGCAAAAGATACAAATTATGGATTTTGTGGCAATGCTTGGGCGAGTGCAAATTCTGAGATAAAACTCATTGAAGCCCAAATCCTAAATATTAATAAAAACTATGATGAATCTTTAAAAATATTAGAATCAATAGATGGTTGTAGTTATGGTGGCAACTGCATTAAAAGAGATTCTTTAAAAGTAAAAACATTAATCCTTAAATTTGGAAAAGACAAAGTCAAAAATGCTTTTAAAAATGTTAATATGATCTCTAAAATTGAAAATGAAGACGATGATGAAATTTATTCGGCTTTCATTAAAGATCTTAATTATAAATTTAATTTTATAAGATTAGACATTTTAGTTTTAGACAAAAATGGTAAATCGCTTGTTAAAAACAATACTGATAATGAATTTTTAGATATTATTCAAAATCAAATTTTCTATACTTTATTAGAATAATCAAAACACCCCTCGAATCCAATTCAAGGGGTGAAATTATATGATCTTTGAAATTTCTTTAAGGATAAGGAGCAATCTCCACTTCAAGACCTTCCATCGCATCTGCAATGTGAAGCTGGCAACCCAATCTGCTGTTTGGCTCTACATGGAATGCTTCACCAAGCATCGCATCTTCTTCGTCGCCCATTGGCTCAAGTCCGGGATCTTTAATTACATAAACCTGACAGGAAGCACACATCGCCATTCCGCCACAAACTCCAATGGTTCCTTCTTCCGCCAATTCGTAAGAACGGATGATTTCCATTAAATTCATCGACATATCGGTAGGAGCTACAATATCGTGAGTTAATCCTTCCCTGTCTGTGATTCTTATATTTATATCGCTCATTTTGTTGATGCTTAATAATTGATGGTTGATGGTTGATGGTTTCTGTTTTAGTGATAACCAACAATTGACAATTGATTAATCTATTTTCTTCACAACCGCTTTCTCAGCTTCTTTACGGCTACCGTCAAACCCATCTACTCCACTTACCGTTGTATATTTCAAGACGAATTTTTTACCCGGATTTAATCTGTTATAAACGCTCTGGCACATTAAAGTTGCCTCGTGGAAACCACAAAGAATCAACTTTAATTTTCCCGGATAGGTGTTGATGTCGCCAATTGCGTAAATTCCTTCGATGTTGGTTTGGTAATCTAAAGCATTGTTGACTACGATGGCATTTTTCTCGATATTCAAACCCCACTGAGCAATTTCTCCCAACTTTGGTGTCAACCCAAAAAGTGGAATGAAATAATCTGTTTCGATGTCAAAAGCTTCTTCGCCATCTCTTACAACAGTGATGGCTTCTACTTTTCCGTCACCTTTGATGGCAGTAACCTCAGCTGGAGTAATTAATTTAATTTCACCTTGATTCTTTAAATCCTGAACTTTCTCTACAGAATCTAAAGCTCCACGGAACTCATTTCTTCTGTGAATCAACGTCACTTCACTTGCAACATTTGACAAGAAAACGCTCCAGTCTAAGGCAGAATCTCCACCTCCTGCGATCACTACTTTTTTATTTCTGAAATGTTCAGGTTCTTTTACGAAATATTCCAAACCTTTTTCTTCATAGTCAGCCACATTATCCATCGTTGGTTTTCTTGGTTCGAAAGTTCCTAAACCTCCAGCAATTGCGATAGCTTTACATCTGTGAATAGTTCCTTTGTTGGTTACAACTTCAAACCACTCTTCATCAACCTTAGTATAAGAAACAGCAGTTTCTCCCAAAGTAAACCCAGGTTGAAATTGCTTTATTTGTTCCATTAAATTATCTACCAATTCACCTGCATTTACAGACGGATAACCAGGAATATCAAAAATCGGTTTCTTAGGATACAACTCTGCCAATTGCCCTCCCGGCTGAGGAAGTGCATCGATAATGTGACATTTCATTTTAAGCAAACCAGCTTCAAATACAGCAAAAAGTCCGGTTGGTCCCGCTCCGATAATTAATATATCTGTAGTAATCATAATATGATGATAATTTAATTGTATGTAGCTGCAAATTTACTAATTTTAATGCGAAGCATATTTAATCGAACTTAAATAAAAAACTGAGATTTATCAAATCTCGTACTTAAGAAAACTGCAATTTATTTGGCAGTGTTTTTGTAAAATTTATAACATGAAGAAATTTTTTAATATTATAGCAATATTTGCTTTCTTTTTCAGCTATTCTCAAATCACTAATATTGCGAATGGCGAATCGATTACATTGCGAATTCATTATGGATTTTTAAATGCAGGAAGTGCTAATTTGTCTGCACGCACTGCCAATTTTCAGGGAGCACAACATCTCTATGTGAGAGGAACCGGACAAACCACAGGTGCTGTAAAAGCTTTCTTTAAAGTGGAAGACGTGTATGAGAGCTATATCAACATGGCAACTGAACTTCCTACTTACTATGTAAGAAATGTGAAAGAAGGTAGTTATTCTCAGCATTTGCAGACTGTTTTTAATCACGATAATCAAACGTTGCTATTAACAGATAAGAAAAATCCTGCTAATGGAGTAAAAACCATAAAATCAGTGAAAGGCGTACAAGATATGCTTTCATGTTTTTATTTTTTGAGAAGTAAAACTCCCGCAGAGTTAAAAACCGGAACTATTTTTAATATGAACGTGTGGATTGATGATGAAATGTTTCCGTTTCAGCTAAAAGTAGTCGGCACAGAAAACTTAAAGACAAAATTCGGAACAATCAATGCGCTGAAAATCATTCCGTCTGTAAAAAGCGGAAGAGTTTTTAAAGAAAAAGAAGGCGTGACGATGTGGGTTTCTAACGATAACAATCATATTCCTTTACTCCTGAAAGCGGAATTGGCGGTGGGATCGTTAAAAGCGAGTATTGATGATTACAAGAACGTGAAATATCCTCTGAAGTTTTCTAAGTAATAATTAAAAAAATAAACCAAAGCAATAATATTGCTTTGGCTTTTTCCTGTATCGGTAACAAAACTTTGTAGTTTGTAATTATACTAAGGATTCATCACTTGTGTCTAGAAACTTTTTCTCAATTTGTGTTTTTAGTATCTCACACAGAGCCTTTCGACTCTGCATGGCGATACTTTATTTTTTCATCGTTGGTGTTACTTGATATAAAAATCATCATTTGCGGCTTCTAAGCCATCATGAATTTGTGTTTCATTTTTTAGTATCTCATACAGAGCCTTTACGGCTCTGCATTTTGATACTTTTTTTTTATCACTTGTGTTTCATCTGAAGTTTTAAATCATCATTTGTGTTTTTTGAACCAAACCTCACATTATTTTTCGGATATGATTATATAATCGATTATCTTGGTACAAAAATACCAACATATTGAAATATTATTAGCATAAATAGCTTAGATATATATCGATAGGTTTGTAGATATTTATCTACAAAAAACAGAATCGTTGATGATTCTGTTGATTATTTATCGCAAAAATGAGCTGCAAATAGTAAATGTGACCTTAAAAATTATCAATTATTTTTGATCAATTCAATAAGCTCAACAATATTTTCAATTTCCAGCTTTTCAAACATTCTTTTTTTGATGGTGCTGATGGTATTTTGTTTTACATCTAATTTATTGGCAATTTCAAGATTCCCAAAACCTTCGGCGTACAATTCTGCAATCTGGAATTCTCTTTCCGTCAAACGTGACAATGGGTTTGCTCCTTTTGGATTACGCAAAGAATTCAACAATAAACTTTGCGTTAGCGGAGAAATATACTCCCCGTACTGTAGCATTTTTTGCAACGCATTTTCTATCTCATCCTCTTCACTCATTTTGCTAAGAAACCCATTAGCACCAGCATTAATGTATTTTAATGACTGCGTGCTTTCCTCAATTCCTGTAAAAATCAGAATTTTAATTTCTGGTCTTATCTTTTTTATCTCTGGTAAAATCGTAAGGCTGTTTCCGTCAGGAAAATGAGCATCGATGATTGCGATATCAATTTCATGAGTTTTTACCGATTCCAAAGCCTGCTGAAGATTAGATGCCTGAAAAATCTTGCTGCCTGGTGAAATATCTTCTATCACAAACAGAAGTCCCTGCCTAATCAGGCTATGATCGTCTGCAAGCAAAAAAGTAATTGGCTTTTGATCTGATTGACTCATTGATTCAGTTTTAAATTAACAACAAAAGACACCGTCGTTCCTTCGTTTTGCTCGCTGGTTACAGAAATATTTCCACCATACAATTCTACAATTTCCTTACACAAACTCAGTCCCAAACCAGCTCCGAGATTTTCTACCTCATTAGACAATACACCTTGATAATAAGGTTCAAATATTTTTTCTAAATCAGATTTTGAAATTCCTGCACCAGTGTCACTTATTTTAGTGGTTAAAGCCACGGTATTTTCATCTGTTTTTTCTGCGGAAGTATCAACACTGATTTGCCCGTTCTCTGTAAACTTATTAGCATTACCCAGAATATTCATAAAAACCTGATTGATTTTCGTATTATCAGAAAAAACGACAATATTCGAATCAATATTTTCCTGAACAATAAATCTGTTGTTTCTGGTTTCTATATAGGGTTCAATCGAAGTTAAGATAGATGTAATTTCATTTTTAAGATTAAAAACTACTGGAATCAGTTTATTTTCAACGTGCTGATTTTTTGTATACTCCAAAATTTGATTGGCCTGCATGAGTAAAGTATTATTGGTAAAGCTTATTGACTTTAAATATTCTTTAATGCTTTGGTCGGTTGTTTTTTTATTAATTCTGTTGATGAAAATTCCAATAATTTTCAAAGGAGATCTCAATTCATGACTGAGCATTCCTAGAATTCTGTTTTTAAAATTGAGATTTTCTTTAATTTGAACATTAGCCGCATTAAGCCTTCTTTCGTAAATGAAAGCAATTCGTGTAAAGTACATGATCAAAATAGAAACAATAAACATTAAAACCATCAGCCCTATCACAAGATTTTTTCTAATCTTGTTGCTGTTTGAGTTTTGAAGAGCATATTCTTTCTCAAGCTCTGTTTTAGAATCCCGTACCGCAAATTCATAGATATTCATCAACTCATTGCTGTAGATTAACAAGGAGTTGAAAGTTGTAAAGAATTTATTGCTTTCAATTTTACTGCTATTTTTGTTCTTGTTGACTTTCACGTGTATCCTCTGAACTTCTTTTATATAGTGATTATTGATAGAGTTTACAATGCTATCAAACTCATTTTTAACAGTAGGAACATCTAAAACCTTTCCGCCTTTCACTGTTACCACCACACTATCTTTTCGTACATTTTCTTTTCCAGAAATAGCATCTCCCAGACGGCCAAAAAGACCTTTCTTTTTGACGGTATCTGAGTATTTTTTTGTTTGTACTTCAAATTTATCGAAGTCATAATCAAATTTATATTTTGTAAGTTTAGGAAGCTCATCTGGAATTCTTACCGCAGAACTGGTAGAAAATTCATAGGTAGAATCTACCAGCTTTTTCAAATTTCTCGTTTCACCAGCTTCTTTTTGACGGGATGCCAAAATGCTTTCCAATCGTGGATTCTGATATTTAAAATGATTAATGCTGTCAATATTTTTGGTTAATTTATTAACAGAATTAAAATAAGATTTCAAATACTCATCATCCTGAGTAATCACATATTGTTGGAAAAAATTTTGTGCATTGTTCAGTTCTTTTCTAGAATCATCGGTAAGATTCTCAAGCTGGTGAACTTCTTTGATTTGTTTCTCAATGAAAGTCAAATTTTTATTATTAACAAACTCGTTATAAAAAAATCCAGCTATGATACACTGTATTAGCAAAATGCAAAAAATAAGAGAATATTGTACAACTTTTCTCAATCTGAAACTCATTGATTTTCTAATCATTCTTGTGTGTAATTATAGTATAAATTTAATAAAAAATCCTGTAAAAACTTAATTTACAGGATTTGAATTTATTTTAATTATAAATCGATTATAATGACTTAAATTGTTCTAGTGTTCTTATATCGTTTTCGAAGAACATCCTGATGTCGCTCATTTGATAAAGAAGCATGGTAATTCTTTCAATCCCCATTCCGAAAGCATAGCCTGAATATTTTTCAGAATCTATATTGACGTTCTTCAAAACGGCAGGGTCTACCATTCCGCAACCCATAATTTCCAGCCATCCTGTTCCTTTTGTGATTCTGTAATCTGTTTCAGAGTTTAATCCCCAATACACATCAATCTCTGCACTAGGCTCAGTAAAAGGAAAATATGAAGGCCTCATTCTGATTTTTGATTTTCCGAAAAGTTCTGTCGTGAAAAACTGAATCGTTTGTTTTAAATCTGCAAAACTCACTTTCTCATCAATATACAAACCTTCAATCTGATGGAAAATACAATGCGAACGTGAAGAAACAGCTTCATTTCTAAACACTCTTCCCGGAGATAAAATTCTGATCGGTGGCTGATTTTCTTCCATGTAACGAATCTGAACCGAAGAAGTATGCGTTCTTAACAAAATATCAGGATTTTGCTCAATGAAAAAAGTATCCTGCATATCTCTCGCCGGATGATATTCCGGTAAGTTTAATGCAGTGAAGTTATGCCAGTCATCTTCAATTTCCGGTCCGTCTGCTACAGCAAAACCGATCGATTTAAAAATATCGATAATTCTGTTCTTCACGATATTAATCGGATGTCTCGAACCCAGTTCTAAAGGAAAAGCAGGTCTTGTAAGGTCTTCTTTTTCAACAATTATAGAAGACTCAGAAGATGCTTTAAAATCTTCCAACTTGGCAGCCACAGCTTGTTTCAAAGAATTGATTTTTTGTCCAAAATCTTTTTTCTGGTCATTCGGAACAGTCTTTAATGATTCGTAAAAATCATTTAAGACTCCTTTTTTACCATTATACTTAATTCTGAAGTTCTCAATCTCATCTTTGGATGTTGCGCTGAAGCCGTTTACTTCGATTAGTAATTCTTCTATCTTTTCTGTCATTGTTTTAACCCTTTCAAAAATGTATCTGCAAAAATAAGGTTTTCCAATTAAAAAAGTTTTGAATTTATCATAAAAAAACTGTCTTTTTATAGAGACAGTTTTAATTGGTTTATTTAGTTTAAATAATTATTTCTTTTCCAGCGCTTTCACATTAATCTGAAGGCTTACCTCATCTTTAATCACGCCATTCTCAGCAGGACTTTGAAATTTCACCCCAAATTCTTCTCTCATAATATCTTTCGGCTCTGTCGCAATGCTTACAACACCTTCGTTTATCGAAACATTTGCTTTAAACTGAACAGGTTTTGAAATACCTTTTATGGTTAAATTACCATCTAAAATCGTATTGTAATCACCTTCTGCAGACGGAGTTACCTTTGTAATTTCATAAGAAGATGTTGGGAATTTTTCTGTTTCGAAAAAATCTCCGCTCTTTAAATGACCATTTAATTTACCTAATTGCTCTGCATCGTCTTTTAAATCAACAGATGTGAGAGAATTCATATCTGCTACGAATTTTCCGCTTTCAAGCTTTCCATCTTTTACCGTAACGTCACCACTTTCGAAAGTAATCGTTCCGAAATGGCTGGTATTTTCAGATTTAAAAACTTTATAACCCTTCCACTCTACTCTACTATTCAAAGTATCCAGCACATATTGATTACCATCTTTTGTTGTAGTAACTTCGGTTCCTTCACTTGTCACAGGTTTTTCCTTCTGACATGAAACAAAAACGACTGCAGCAAAAATTGCGGGAACTGCCAGGGAGAATAATTTTCTATGCATGATTATAAATTTTAAGTCACTGCAAAATTACTAAAAATATGCCAGTGTTTTCTAAAAACCGTATTTTTGCGTAATGCTATTAGAGATAAACAATTTATATTTTTCACACACAAAGGAAAAACCTTTGTTCCAAAACTTCAACCTCAAATTGGGCGAAGGAAAAATAATTGCATTGGCAGGTGAAAGCGGTTGCGGAAAGTCTACTTTATTGAGCCTTATCTACGGACTTCTCAATTGGGACCAAGGTGAAATTATTTTCGGAGGCACAAAATTGATGGGTCCAAAAGGAAATCTCGTTCCTGGTGAAGCAGAAATGAAATTCGTAGCACAGAATTTTGACCTGATGCCTTATGCAACCGTGGCTGATAATGTGGGAAAATTTCTTTCTAATATCAATTTAGCCAAGAAAAAAGAAACGGTCTATGAACTTTTAGAGGTTGTAGGATTGGTAGAATATGCCAATGTTTTACCTAAAAATTTAAGTGGCGGACAACAACAAAGGGTTGCTATCGCAAGAGCGCTTTCAGTTTTACCTAAATTACTTTTGCTGGATGAACCTTTCAGCCATCTCGATTATGCAAGAAAAATTGAACTTCGGGAAAAGCTTTTCAGATATGTAAAAGAAAAAAATATTTCGCTAATTGTTTCTACTCACGAGTTGCAGGATATTATTCCTTGGCTTGACCAGATTGTAATTTTGGAAAACGGAAGACTCATACAGAATGACCATCCGGAAGAAACCTACAAAAATCCTTACAACACTTACGTTGCAAAGCTTTTCGGAGAGGTCAATATTTTTACAGAATCTGAAATGAACGATTTTGGACTTTCAAGTTTAGCATATTACCCGCAGCAGTTACAAATTTCAGAAAATGGTTTTGATGCAAAAGTTGTAGAAAGTAGATTCGCCGGAAATCATTACTGGAATAAAATTATTTCAAAAAATAAAGAGCTCATCATCCAGACCAACGAAAAAATCGAAGGTTCATTGAAAATTTCATTCAAATAATTAACAATTCTTTAGCATCCTTAATGTTAGTTTGTGGATAAATTAAATAGATTTATCTATCTGATTTTCAATATTATTAATACATTTGAGTAAGCAACAACATAAGGAAACTTTTGGTTCAATTCTCTTCCGCCAAATAGACTGAAATTAGCTTTCTCCTGCAATGAAGTCTTGGAAGTTTACACTGTCCAATCTTTTCCTTTTTTTTATTGGCATTTCGCCTCTAGCTTTTAGCAACTTGCCAAAAGCTAAACGCCAGATGCTGATTACGCTTTTTTCACAAATTCAGATTTCAGAGCCATCGAACCAAAACCGTCAATTTTACAATCGATATTATGATCGCTGTCTGGTCTTAAACGGATATTTTTAACTTTAGTTCCAGCTTTTACTGGTTTCGGAGCACCTTTTACCGGCAAATCTTTTACAACCACTACCGAATCTCCGTCTTGCAACTCATTTCCGTTAGCATCTAAAATTTTTCCTGAATTGTCATTTTCTGCCGCCATTTCTTTAGGATTCCATTCGTAGAAACATTGCGAACAAACCATCAAATCATCCTGCTCGTAAGTAAATTCCGAACTACATTTCGGACAAATAACCGTATCACTCATATTTTTAAATTTTTGCAAAGGTAATTTTTTTGAATTACAAGTTTTAAATTGAAATTTAAGTAAAAAGAAATTCATTTTATAAAAGATGAATTGAATGAATGCTCAAATTAAATTCAAAAACTACACTAATATAACTCATACGTATAAACTCTTAACTCTCAACTTAAATTCGTATTTTTGCAAGTTCAAACAGCATACTGCAACAATGGAATTAATACACAGAAACTTGGCCATCGGAATTCACGATGCTTTACAAGAAACTTTTTTTGAGAAAAATAAATATGCCGATAAAGTAATCGAAAGACTTTTGAAAGCTCACAGAAAGTGGGGAAGCCAGGACAGAGCAGTTGTTTCGGAGATTTTCTACAACATCATCCGTTGGAAAAGACGCCTTGAATATTATATGGGTGAAAGTGTAAAACCTAACAATGTTTATAAATTAATTGTTGCTTACTGTCTTTATAGCAAAACCAATTACAAAAGATTTGAAGAATTTGAAGGAATCAAAATCGCTGATATTACCACCAAACTGAAAAAAGGAACCGTTCCTACAAAATCTATCGAACACTCAATTCCTGAATGGTTGGCAGAAACTTTAGAAAAAGAACTAGGTCCGATTTGGGAAAAAGAGATGAAAGCTTTGAACGAGCAGGCTCCGACAGTTTTAAGAGCAAATTCATTGAAAACCTCAGCAAAAGAATTGATTTCAGACCTTGCAGATGAAAATGTAGTAGCCTACACCGTAAAAAACTATCCCGATGCAGTGCAGTTGGAAGAGAAAAAGAACGTTTTTCTTACAAGTGCGTTTAAAGACGGATTATTTGAAGTTCAGGATGCAACGTCTCAAAAAATCGGTTATTTCCTTGATGTAAAAGAAGGTCAGAGAGTGGTTGACGTTTGTGCAGGAGCAGGTGGAAAAACTCTTCACCTAGCGGCATTGATGGGCAATAAAGGTCAGATTATCGCTTTAGATATTTACGAATGGAAATTGGCTGAATTGAAACGTCGTGCAAAAAGAGCCGGAGCTCACAATATCGAAACGCGTATGATTTCTGACAACAAAGTCATCAAACGTCTTCACGAAACAGCAGACAGATTGCTAATTGATGCGCCTTGTTCAGGTTTGGGAGTTTTAAAAAGAAACCCAGACAGCAAGTGGAAAATAGATCAGGCATTCATCGACAGAATTAAAAAAGAACAACAGCAAATTATCCAAGATTATTCTAAAATCCTTAAAAAGGGTGGAAAAATGGTATATGCTACATGCTCTATTCTTCCTTCTGAAAACAACGAACAGGTTGCTGAATTTTTGAAAAACAACCCTGATTATAAATTAATCAAAGACGAAAAAATAATGCCAAGTCAAGGCTACGACGGATTCTATATGGCTCTGATCGAAAGATTGGCTTAAATTTATTTTAAATACAATAATATCAACTACTCTATTTTCTGGAGTAGTTTTTTTATTATCTAAATCAAACATTATCTTTGTAAAAACCATCAACACATTATGTTTAAGACAATTTTAGCAAGTTTTTTTATTTTCTTATCTATTTTAAATTTCGCCCAGACTTACGAAATTCAATACGAAAGTTCTTACAACGGAAAAGTTCAGCCTAATCAAAATCCCACAATTGTTTGGGTCAACGAAAGTGAGAATTACATTTTAAATTCAAAAACAAAAGAACAGAAAAACGAATATCCATTTGAAATCAGCAAGATAGAAAAACCTTCCAATACGATTGTTTCTTATGGATTTTTAAAGCCCGGCGAAATCATTTCAACTTCCGATTCAGAAGCAATCGCCAAGCAAAGTTTTGAATTTACAGATAAAACCAAGAAAATATTAGGTTATACCTGCAAACAGGCGGTTACCAAGATCAATTCAAATACGATTGAAGTTTGGTACACGAATGATCTGAAACTGAAAGGTGGACCGTCAAGTCTCGGACAAAATCTAGGTTTAGTTTTAGAAATCGAACGAAACGGAAATTCTGCAACGACCGCAACGTCTCTGAAAAAAATTAAAAAATCAGGAATTGAAAATATTATCAACAAACCCATTACTACGACAGACCTTTTAAGCTACAAAGATTTACTTTGGAAGAGCAGATTTACCACATTAAAGGTTTTTGAAAATGAAATCATTAATTTTTCAGACCAGTCAAAATCTGACGAAAACATAAAACGCTTTGCTAACGGAACCATTATTTTAAAGAAAATCAAGTTTCCAAAAATTTTGCAAGGCGAAAATATTTTTGCGGAACTAAAACAACAATCGAACGGTGATGCTTATGACAGAACAGGAACCGTATTTTTTATTCCCGAAGATAAATCGCAATCTTTTTTTGACGGATTGGAAAAAGGAGTGAAAACACTCCCAGTTTATGAAAACGGAAACGGGAAACAATATTTTGGAGTTATTTCAAATGAAAATTATCAGCCGACAGTTGAACTGATGAGATTTTTCACCGCATTCGGAATCAATAAGTTTAATAATTTAGAATTAAAAGATAAAATCTGGCAAACGGTTAGTCCGTTTCGTCAGGATATCACTGAGTTGAAACCTGCTCTTTCTGAAAAAGAAATTTGGGTAGGAACTTTCATCGGAAATTATGATAAAGGCGGTCACAAGGTAAGTTTAGACATTACCATCCACAAGAGTGATCAGATCGTCAACAAAAACAATAAAGTAATTCCGCTTTTTAACACGACCAATATTATGGAAATGGCGGGACAGGATTATGCAACGATGTTTAATAATGACAAAGGTTTATTTGTAGAATTTACTTTGGAAAAAGATTTAAAAGATGCGCAATTAAGATATATCACAACGGGGCACGGTGGCTGGGAAAATGGTGATGAATTTATTCCGAAAGCCAATTCTATTTATTTGGATGGAAAAATGACCTTTTCATTTACTCCCTGGAGAACAGATTGCGGCTCTTACCGTTTGTACAATCCAGCATCGGGAAATTTTCCGGACGGACTATCGTCTTCAGACCTCAGCAGATCCAATTGGTGTCCGGGAACGATTACCAATCCTAACTACATCCAGCTTGGAAATTTAAAAGCCGGAAAACACACCATTCAGGTGAAAATCCCTCAGGGAGAACCAGAAGGAACAAGCTTCAGTGCATGGAATATTTCGGGCGCTTTACTTGGAGTTGAGTGAAAACAAAACCTCCTTGCAATATTATTACAAGGAGGTAAAAACACAAATGATGAAAAAAAATTATTTCGAGCAACAAAGGAATGAAAAATATTTGAATTATTAATTATCATACATCAAGATTTTATAACTTTTTTTAATATTCGTGAATTAATCATAAAAATCTGATCCGGAAAAAAATCAAGCATGAGTTCCAAAACCATGTTTTAATAATTATATTTTAAATCAAAATAGTAAAATTAATTTAAAATATTAACTTTAATTAAAATTTTATTTTATAATTTATTTATATTCTTTAGTTTTGATTTCAAATAAAAAATAATATGTGTGGAATTGTATGCTTGTTTGATGCCAAACAGCCAACTGAAATATTAAGGCCTCAGGTCTTGGAAATGTCTAAAAAAATCCGTCATAGAGGTCCCGACTGGAGCGGTGTTTTTCAAAACGAGAAAGTTTTATTTTCTCATGAAAGATTGGCTATTGTTGACCCGACTTCAGGAAAGCAGCCTTTGTTTTCTAAAGACGGCAAATTAGTTTTAGCTGTAAATGGCGAAATTTACAATCACAGAGAACTCAAGGAAGAATTTCCAGACTATGAGTTTCAAACTCAGTCTGACTGCGAAGTGATTTTGGCACTGTATGAAAAATACGGAAAAGATTTTATCGAAAAACTGAATGGAATTTTCGCTTTTGCACTGTACGATATAGAAAAAAACATTTATCTGATCGCTCGTGACCACATGGGAATCTGTCCGCTCTACCAAGGCTGGGATAAAAACGGAAATTATTATATCGCTTCTGAACTGAAAGCTTTGGAAGGTGTTTGCAAAAAAATAGACACTTTTCTTCCGGGACATTATGTGTACAGCGTTGAAGGCAGCGAACCTCAGCAATGGTACAAGAGAGATTGGGAGGATTTTGATGCTGTAAAAGATAACGTAACAGATATTCAGTCCATCAGAAAAGGCCTGGAAGATGCTGTTCACAGACAGTTGATGAGCGATGTACCGTACGGAGTTTTACTTTCAGGAGGTTTAGATTCATCCATTATTTCTGCGGTTACTGCAAAATATGCAAGACAGAGAGTTGAAAGTGGAGATACTCAGGAAGCCTGGTACCCAAGACTGCACAGCTTTGCGGTCGGATTGGTCGGTTCTCCGGATTTAGCTGCAGCGAAAAAAGCTGCTGAACATATCGGGTCTGTTCACCATGAGGTTAATTTTACCGTCCAAGAAGGTTTAGATGCCATTCGGGATGTGATTTATCATTTGGAAACTTATGATGTCACTACTATCAGAGCTTCAACGCCAATGTATCTTTTGGCAAGAGTGATTAAATCAATGGGAATCAAAATGGTGCTTTCAGGCGAAGGTGCGGACGAATTGTTTGGTGGATACCTGTATTTCCACAAAGCTCCGAATGCCAAAGAATTTCATGATGAAACGGTAAGAAAATTAGGAAAACTTCACCTATATGATTGCTTGAGAGCCAACAAAGCTTTGATGAGCTGGGGAATCGAAGGACGAGTTCCGTTTTTGGACAAAGAATTTATGGATGTTGCGATGAACGTAAATCCTCAGGATAAAATGATCAAAAAAGAAGAAGGGAAGATTGAAAAATGGGTTTTGAGAAAAGCTTTTGAAGATCTTTTGCCAGAATCTATCGCTTGGAGACAAAAAGAGCAGTTCTCAGATGGCGTCGGTTATTCATGGATTGATACCTTAAAAGATGTTGCAGAAAATTATGTAACTGATGAGATGATGACGAATGCAAAATTCAGATTTCCGTTAAATACTCCTCAAAACAAAGAAGAATACCGTTACCGAACGATTTTCGAAGAGCATTTCCCAAGCGAAACGGCGGCGGCAACTGTTCCTTCAGTACCTTCAGTAGCTTGTTCGACCCCCATTGCATTGGAATGGGATGAAGCATTTAAAAAAATGAACGACCCAAGCGGAAGAGCAGTAAAAGTACACGAAACCTCTTACTAAAATTAATAAATTTATCAATCCTGTATTCGTACAGGATTTTTTCTTGAATAAAATCAATAATATTTGCATAATTTAACTAAGTATTAAACTTATTATCTAATAAATAATTATATTTGAAAAATTAAAAAAATCTTTGCTGTAAAATGAAAAGAAACATTACTATTTTATTTGCTTTACTATCTGTAAGCTTCGCTTTTGGACAAGGTAAATATGGAAAATATCTTAATTCTAAAAAGCTGGCTCTTACCTATAAAAGTGTAAAACCTGTTGATAAAGATGATTACTATCAGCAATATTACTGGTTGGTAAAAGCTGAACAGCTGAAAACCTTCCCTCACCTTGCGGATATCAAGCCTGTAGTTCTTTACAACTTTGTGAAAAAAGTAAACCCTCAGAACCCGACAAAAAAACTGGATGACAGAGGTAAAGAGCTAAGAAAAACAGCAGAATTATCTTTAGATCAATACTTCAAAAACAAAAACTTCCAAAACAATCAGGTATTATTGTATAATTTGGAAACTTATGTTGATCCTTCTCAAGGTGAATACTTCACTAAAGTAGATGCAGAAAAAATCAAAGAATTGGTACCGAAAGAATTTTTCGGATTCGCTTCTCTGAACAAAAAGACGATGGAAGAAACCATCTATTATCTTTGGGTTGACAAGAAAAAAGACGAATTCAAAATTGTAGACATTGTTCCTAACGAAAAAGAAGACAAAAAGTTCTATGCTTCTTTAAAACAATATTTACCAAAATATAAATTCAACAGAAAATATATGCCAACGGTGAAAAAAGGAACTAAAGCTGATAAAACAGACAAAGAGTTCTTCTACATTATGCCGTTCGAGCAAAACTTAGATAACATCGAATACAAAACAGACGATTTTAAAACTTTCACACTAAGCCAAGTCAAAAGAGAAGGTGAAGCGTGGATAGGAGTAGAAAAGCCTAGAAAATAAACCCAAAAGTCCTGTGATTTCTCGCAGGACTTTTTTAATGTTATAAAATGGTTTTAAAATTGCTTTTAAAATCATTTCTTGATTATGCCCACAACAACATCACCACGCCAGACCGTAAAAAAAGTTCTTCCATTAATCTTAGCAACTGCCATTTTCATGCAGATGCTAGATTCAACCATTCTGAACACTTCCCTGCCATCTATTGCCAGAGATTTAAACGAATCTCCGTTGAATATGCAAAATGCCATCATCAGTTATGTTTTGACATTAGCTGTTTTCATGCCTGCAAGCGGATTTTTAGCAGACCGTTTCGGAACGAGGAGGGTTTTTATTTTTGCTTTGGTACTCTTCAGTTTGGGATCTGTATTTTGTGCGCTTTCGCAGAATTTGACACACTTGGTTATCTCAAGAGTTATTCAGGGAGTCGGTGGAAGTCTGATGACGCCTGTGGGAAAATTAGCTTTAATTAAAACTTTCAACAGAAACGAATTGCTCAAAGCCATGAATTTCGCAATTGTTCCAGCTTTGATTGGCCCTGTCTTAGGACCTTTGGTCGGAGGTTATATGGTAGATTATCTTTCTTGGCATTGGATTTTCCTCATTAATATTCCGATTGGTGTTTTAGGAATTTTTTTAGGCTTAAAATATATGCCGAATTACAATTCTCGAGAAACAGATTTTGATCTGAAAGGTTTTATGATTTTCGCAGCAGCCTCTCTTTTACTTTCAGTTTCATTGGAATTATTCGGAGATATGCAGAATATCACACCGGTTTTATTGGTTTTCATCTTAGGATTTTTATTTCTTTTCTATTATTACCGACATGCTAAAAGAGGCAACAATCCTATTTTTCCATTAAACTTATTTCAGGTTCGTACGTTTCGGGTAGGAATTGTCGGAAATCTTGCGACAAGATTAGGCATTAGCTCCGTTCCGCTCTTACTTCCTTTGATGATTCAGATTGCTTACGGTGAATCAGCTGTTATGTCAGGTTGGATTATTGCCCCGATGGCTTTAACTGCAATGTTTGGAAAATCTTCTGTCATCAGAATTTTAAATAAATACGGCTACAAAAAAACTTTGATGGTGAATACTTTTGTGATTGGAACTTTAATCTGCTGTTTAGCAATTCCCAATATTCATGATTCCATATTTTGGTTTGTTCCGGTGATTGCCATTTTAGGATTTTTCAATTCGATACAGTTTACATCGATGAATACGATTTCCATTGCAGATTTACGAAACTTTCAGACAAGCAGCGGAAATTCTCTAATTTCAGTTAATCAGCAACTAGCTATCGGTTTTGGGATTGCATTTGGTTTGATTGTTTTAAAAATTTATGAAAACAGCCCCGAACTTATTCAGCACGAAACCCACAACGCATTTCGTTACACCTTTTTAACGGTTGGAATTTTAACTATTTTATCAAGCTTAGTTTTCAGGAGACTTCATGTATCAGACGGAAGAAATATGAAATCCGAAGCGTAGTAGAGTATTAGAATATTAGAGTACTAGAGTACTAGAGTACTAGAGTACTAGAGTACTAGAGTACTAGAGTACAAAAATACTCCAACCTTAAAAGACTCCGACACGCCTACTCAAAAACTCTCCCACTCACTACTACTTACCACACATCAATGTAATTCTCTTCTTACTGTCCTAAATTTGTTCAAAATTAAAACAAACATATTATGACAACTAAAAAAGTAGAAATCGTAATTCCACCGAAGGCTGCACATTTCGTAGGCGATGGTTTTAGGGTGCATAATTTTATTCCGAGCATTCAAAAACTCGATATGAAAAGAATGGATCCGTTCATCATGCTCGATTATAATTCTAAATTTCATTTTAATTCTTCCGAAACCCCAAAAGGGGTCGGCGTTCATCCACACCGAGGTTTTGAAACTGTAACAATTGCTTATCAGGGAAAAGTAGAACATCATGATAGTGCAGGTGGCGGCGGAATTATTGGTGAAGGCGACGTTCAGTGGATGACCGCAGCGAGTGGCGTTCTTCATAAAGAATATCACGAAAAAGAATGGTCAAAGCAAGGTGGAATTTTTCAGATGGTTCAGCTTTGGGTAAATCTTCCGGCAAAAGATAAAATGAGCAAACCAAAATATCAGGCTATTTCTAATTCAGAAATGAAAAAAGTAGATCTGGGCGACAATGGTTTTATTGAAATAATTGCAGGAGAATACGATGAGAACAAGGGTCCTGCGTCTACCTTCACAACCATCAATTTGATGAATGCTAAATTAAAATCAGGCGGCAAGGCAGAATTTAACTTTCCAGCCAATTTCAACACAGCAGCTCTAGTCATTGAAGGAAATATTATTGTAAATGATGAAGAAAAAGCACCCACCAACAATTTTGTTTTGTTTAAAAATGAAGGCGAAAGCTTTACCATCGAAGCAACCGAAGATTCAATTGTATTAATCATCAGCGGCGAACCCATTAATGAACCAATCTTTCCACATGGCCCTTTTGTAATGAATTCAAGAGAAGAAATTATGCAGGCATTTGAAGATTTCAATACCGGAAAATTCGGCTATTTGGAAGATTAAATTAATTATATTTGGTTAAAATAAAGGCGCAATCTGATTACTATTGGTTCCTTTTTAAGACGCAAAGATTTCATCTGTGATAAAATTATCTTTATTATTAAATGAAAATCATTGATTTTCTTGCCCCTTAAAAACAGAGGTAATAAAAAATTGCGCCTTTGCGATTAATAAAAAAACGACTCATTAAGGTTAACAATCAAACTTTAAAATATAAAAATCATGAAACCAGAATTTGAAAACATTCCGTTAGTAAAAAACGAAGAAAAAAAGAGATTTGAAATTGAATACAACGGTCATTTTGCATTTATCGACTGCAAAGAAACCAGTCATCAGATTGCATTAATCCACACCGAAGCAGAGCCTGAATTAGCAGGAACCGGAGCAGCTGCAGCTGTCGTTGAAAAAACATTGATTTACATTGAAGAAAGCGGTAAAAAACTCCTTCCTTTCTGCCCGTACGTTTTCGCATTTATCAGAAAACATCCGGAATGGAAACGCATTGTTGATGAAAGATTTGAAAGTTACGACAAACTTTAATTTTACTTAAAGTACTGCAAATAGTAGAAATTTTTTAATTAAATTAGCTTTACACAAAAAGCTAAAATCACAATCATTATGTCAAATATCGGACTTATCATAGAAGAAAAATCAGCAGATATCGGAAATTTTTTAGTCGGAAGATTATTGCCTTTCCGTGAAAAAAGAGCAGTCGGACCTTTCGTTTTTATCGATCACATGGGACCTGCCGAGCTGAAAGATTATCAGAATCTTGATGTTGCTGCACACCCTCACATCGGTCTTTCCACACTAACTTATCTGCTTGAAGGATCAATTTTTCACAGAGACAGCATAGGAAGCGCACTTGAAATAAAACCCGGAGCCGTAAACTGGATGACCGCCGGAAAAGGCGTTGTACACTCAGAAAGAACTCCCGAATATTTAAGAACAACAGATAAAAAACTTCACGGATTTCAGATTTGGGTGGGACTTCCAAAACATTTGGAGCAAACAGAGCCTACTTTCCATCACATCGAAGCCACCGAACTTCCGGTTTGGGAGGAAGGTGAAGTTCAGTATAAACTCATAGCAGGGGAAGCTTTCGGAAAAAAATCTCCGGTTCCTGTGCACAGTAAATTATTTTTTATTGAAATTAAAACCAAGACTGCACAGAAAATCAGCATCGGACAAGATCTTTACGGAGAAGCTGCAATGTATGTTTTAGACGGAACAGTCAATATTGAAGATAATTCTTATGGTTCAAAACAGCTATTGATTGCCAAAAACACCAAGCTTTGTGAGTTTGAAATGAGTGAAAATGCCACCGTTTATCTTTTTGGAGGTGAACCTTTTGACGAAGAACGTTTCATTTTCTGGAATTTTGTCAATTCAGACAAAGAAGCAATAGACAAAGCAAAAGTAGACTGGAATGACCAGAATCACGAAGCTTTTCCGCTAATTCCAGGAGATGACAAAGAATATGTTCCGTTGCCGAAAGCAATTTTGAACAGAAAATAAACCTCATTTTAATAGCTAAACCAATCTTTATAAATGAAAAACCTTGTAGTTTTATTCTTATTATGTACATCTTTTTTTGGGATTGCACAGACAGCCGTCACAGAGCCTAAAAACAATCCTTCTGAATGGTCAAAAGACTATGAGTCTTTCAAAATCGTTGGAAATTTGTACTATGTAGGAACCTATGACCTTGCCTCATACTTTATTGTAACTGATAAAGGCAATATTCTTATCAACACAGGTTTGGCAGATTCTTATACTACTATTAAAAGAAATATCGAAAAGCTCGGTTTTAAATATAAAGACATTAAGATCCTGACCTTAACACAGGCTCATTTTGATCATATGGGTGCAATGGCTCAGATAAAAAAAGAAACCGGCGCAAAACTTTATGTAGACGAAAAAGATGCAACAGAGCTTAAAAGTGGCGGAAAATCTGACCATGAAATGGGAAAATACGGAGTCACTTTTGAACCTGTAAATCCTGATTTTCTCTTAAAAAACAAGGCTAAAATAAAATTAGGAAATACGGTGTTAACATTGCTTCACCATCCGGGTCACACAAAAGGATCATGCAGTTTTTTGCTTGAAACCAAAGATGGAAATAAAATTTACAAAGTTTTGATTGCCAATTTACCTTCGATCATTATTGACCATAAATTTTCGGATGTAAAGAACTACCCTACCATTCAAAAAGATTATGCACAGACTTTTGAAGACATGAAAAAAATAGATTTTGATCTATGGGTTACCTCACACGCAAGCCAGTTTGACCTTCATAAGAAACGAAAAGAAGGAGATCCCTACAATCCAAAATTGTTTATGGATAAAGAAAATTATTTTAAAAGGCTCAAAAATCTGGAAGAAGATTATTTAGAAAAGGTAAAAGAAGATTCAGTGAAGAAATAATCAATTCAGGAATATCCTTTTTGATAATTTAACAATAAATAAACATGAAAATACTCGCATTTGCAGGAAGTACATCTTCCACATCCATCAACAGAGAACTGGTAAAATTTGTTCTGAAAAGTTTTGAAGAAAACGAAATTAATTTAATTGACCTCAACGATTTCGATATGCCTGTTTTTTCCGTTGATCGTGAAAAGAAAGGTTTTCCTGACGGAGCACATAACTTTTTGAAGCAGATTGAAGATTGCGATGTGATCATCTGTTCTTTGGCAGAGCATAACCGCTCTTATTCTGCAGCTTTTAAGAATGTTTTCGATTGGGCATCAAGAATCAATGTGAAAGTTTTCCAGAATAAACCGATGCTTTTAATGAGCACTTCACCCGGTGGTTTCGGTGGTGGAAATGTAATGAATACAGCAAAAACTTTCTTCCCGCAATTTGCAGCAGACGTGAAAGAAACTTTCTCATTACCTAAATTTTATGAAAATTTTGATTTAGAAAGTGGTGTCATCAATCCTGAAATGCTGAAAGATCTTAATGATAAAATTGAAAACTTTAAAAATCAAACTAAATCCTAAGTCATGGAAACACATAAATATTCTAATGGTAACATTAATGTAATCTGGCAACCTAAGAAGTGTATTCACGCAGGAGTTTGTGTAAAAATGCTTCCAAAAGTTTATAATCCTAAAGATAGACCTTGGATAAAAGCAGAAAATGCAACTTCTGATGAACTACAAAATCAAATCAATCAATGTCCTTCCGGTGCATTGACTTACGAATTAAATATTGAAAAATAATGGCTGTAATCGTAAAAGCAAGTTTAGGCAAAACAAAATACTACACAGAAGTTGTCGCAGGTGAAAACACTCTGATTACTGATGAACCCGTTGATAAGGGCGGACAAAACAAAGGCTTTAATCCTTTTGAAATTCTGGCTACGTCTTTAGCAAGTTGTACTGCGGCGACTTTAAGAATGTACATTGACAGAAAAGAATGGAACGTTGAAAAAATCGACGTAGAAGTAGAACTGGAAAATTTCCCGCTGACAAAATTGGCTATTTTTAAAAGAAATGTTAGTTTTGAAGGAAGCAATCTGAGCGATGAGCAACTGAAAAGACTTCATACCATCGCAGACGCTTGTCCGGTACACAAAATATTACTTAACGAAATAGAAATTCAAACCAAATTTTCATAAATATGATAGAAGTAAAACAAAACAACGACGAAAAACACGGAAGCTTTGAAGCTGTAATCGACGGAAACAGAGCGGGATTAATGACCTACACCTGGGCTGGTGAAGACAGATTAATCATCGATCACACCGAAGTAGAAGATGCTTACAACGGAAAAGGTGTTGGAAAAGAAATGCTGATCAAAGCTGTAGAATTTGCAAGAGAAAACAACAAAAAAATCATTCCGCTTTGCCCGTTCGCAAAAGCTACTTTTCAAAAAAATGAAGATTTGAGAGACGTTTTGTAGTATTACAATCAGATTTAAAATCTTAAAAACCTTTCACGAAATCTCGCTGAAAGGTTTTTCTTTTTCAACAGAAACAAAAAAAACTATATTTGCTAAAATTTAAAATCTTAGCATGAATCCAGGAACTGTCCTTTTGCTGTTTGTATTTGTTTATTTCGTAGGCCTTTTGGTAATCTCGTATTTTACAAGCCGAAATTCTGACAATCAATCATTTTTCATCGGAAATAAAAAAAGTAAATGGTGGCTTGTAGCCTTCGGAATGATTGGTACCAGCTTGAGTGGCGTAACATTCATTTCTGTTCCGGGAACTGTGGGAAAAATGACCGGTAGCGAATATATTTTTGGAGGTTTTGAATATTACATGATGGTGATTGGTTTTTTCATCGGATATTTTATTGTGGCAGCGGTACTTCTTCCACTCTATTACAAGATGAATCTGACCTCGATTTATACCTATTTAGGCAGAAGATTCAATGTTGAAGCTCATAAAATCGGTTCGGTATTTTTCATTGTTTCACGAGCGATTGGCGCAACGGCAAGATTATATCTTGTTGTCAATGTTTTACAGATATTTTTATTGGAAGGTTTGGGCGTTCCGTTTTGGGTCACGGCTTTGGTACTTTTATTAATGGTACTTCTATACACTTTTGAAGGCGGAGTGAAAACAATTGTCATTACTGATACCTTGCAGACATCATTTATGATCATCAGTTTAATTGCATGTATCGTTTATATTTTATCTAATTTAAATCTATCTTTTGGCGAAGCCTACACGATATTAGAGCAGAAAAACTATACCCATTTTATCAATTTCGATCCGAATTCCAAGACATTTTTTCTGAAAACCATTTTGGGTGGAATCTTCATTACCATCGCTATGACAGGTTTGGATCAGGAAATGATGCAGAAAAATATTTCGGTTGATAACCTGAAAAACTCCAAGAAAAATATGTTGACTTTTGCAGGAACATTACTTTTTGTGAATCTTGCCTTCTTGTTTTTAGGAGGTTTGCTTTATCTTTTTGCCTTGCAAAATGGCGCAGGATATTCTGAAGTAACTAGCATTGTAGACGGAAAAGAATTTGTTTCTAATGTTTTCGGATTCAAAGATGCAGCAGGAAATGTGAAAAACATCATGGGAGACGATTTATTCCCGGCTTTATCATTGAATGGGTATTTTCCGATGACGATTTCTGTCATTTTTATTATCGGATTGATTTCAGCTCTATTCCCTTCTGCAGATGGCGCATTGACGGCAGTGACAAGTTCTTATTGTGTAGATTTATTAAATTTAAATGAAGACAAAACCAGAACAGAAAAGCAAAAGAAGCATCTTCGTATGAAAATTCACTTGACATTCACGGTGGTTTTCTTTATTTTAATTATGGTTTTCAAGGCGATGAATGACAAGTCGATTGTTTACCTTATCATGGAAATTGCAGGTTATACATACGGACCACTTTTAGGGCTTTTCGCTTTCGGAATATTTACCAAATTTAAAATTTCAAAAAAATATTCAATTCTTGCGGTGACGCTTTTAGCACCGGTTATTACTTATCTAATTAATTATTTTGTAACCACTTACTCCGATTACAGAATTGGTGTGGAACTGATTATTTTAAATGGTTTGCTGACGTTTATTGGGTTGTGGCTGGTGAAGAATAAGAATTATTTGAAGTTGGTTTAAGTTTGTACGATATTAAACTTTGCACTGTTCCTAACCATGTCAAGGTTTAAAACCTTGACATGGTTAATCAGAATCTGTAAAAAAATCACTAAAAAACTTAGTGTAATCAAAGTTAAAAAAATAAAAACACAATGGATATTAGAATTACTCCCATAGAGGCTGATTACTTTTATCACATTTACAACCGTGGAATTAATGGAGAAGTCATATTTAAAACTGAAAGAAACTATCAATTTTTTCTAAATAAACTTAAAGAAAATCTTTTGACTGTTTCTGACATTTATGCATACTGTTTAATGCCAAACCATTTTCATTTGCTAGTCAAAATTAAGGATGATAAAGATTTAAACGAAATTAAAATTCACAAAGAAAAACATTTTGAAAAAGGATTACATGCTTCTCAAAATTCATTTTCAAAACAGTTCGCAAAGATATTTAATTCTTATTCGCAGGCATTTAACAAAGAAAATAACCGTCACGGCTCATTGATTGAATCGCCTTTTAAAAGAAAACTGATTACTTCTGAAGATTATTTAAGACAATGTATTATTTATATCCATCAGAATCCCAATTCGGGAGGTTTTCAAAACTATAAGTATTCTTCTTACAAAACAATTCTAAGCAATTCCTTAACCTCATTAAAAAGAAATGAGGTTATTGAAATGTTTGAGGATAGAGAAAATTTCATAATATGCCATCAAAAAGAAACAGATTATCAGTTTTAATTTTGGGCGATATGAACCTTGTCAAGGTTTAAAACCTTGACAAGGTTGAGCACACACAAAACCATTCTCTTTATCAAAAAAAACAACAAACTATCAACTGAGAAATACCTAAGAAGTCTACATTGGAAAATAATTTCAATAGTAAAAAAATAATCGATCTTTTTAATTTTTTGGTTAAAGCAAATACATTATCACGATAATTCAAAACTTTGTCAAAAATTATAAATTTTGACAAAGTAAATAACAAAATCTAGAACTCAAACTCCGGATTTTTCCATTTCCGTAAGCCGACAAAAAATCGTAAATTCGCATGTATCAATTCTAATAAATAAATCCTAATATATGAGTAAAAGTATTGAAGAGCTGAAATCTCTTACAACACAAATCAGAAGAGACATTTTGAGAATGGTTCACGCTGTCAATTCAGGGCATCCCGGTGGAAGTTTAGGCTGTACAGAGTACTTCACTGCACTTTACGGTAAAGTTCTGAACTACAAACTGCCATTCACCATGGAAGGTAAGAACGAAGATCATTTCTACCTTTCAAACGGACATATTTCACCGGTTTTCTATTCTACTTTGGCAAGATTTGGTTTCTTTCCGGTAGATGAGTTGAAGACTTTCAGAAAATTAAATTCAAGATTACAAGGTCACCCAACCACTCATGAAGGTTTGGAAGGGATTAGAGTCGCTTCAGGATCTTTAGGTCAGGGACTTTCTGTGGCACTTGGTGTTGCTCAGGGTAAAAAATTAGACGGTGACAATTCTTTGGTATATACCCTTCATGGTGACGGAGAATTGCAGGAAGGTCAAGTTTGGGAAGCTTTGATGTATGCTGCAGCTAAAAAAGTAGATAATGTGATCTCTACAATTGATTATAACGGACAACAGATTGACGGAAGCACAGAAAATGTACTTTCATTAGGAAATCTTCATGCAAAATTAGAAGCTTTCGGATGGATCGTTTTGGAAGAGAAAAACGGTAACGACCTTGAGGCCGTAATTGCTATTCTTGAAAGAGCAAAAGCAGAAACAGGAAACGGAAAACCAGTTGCAATCATCCTTCACACAATTATGGGTAACGGTGTTGATTACATGATGGGAACTCACGCTTGGCATGGTAAAGCTCCAAATGACGAGCAGTTGGATACGGCTTTCAAACAATTATACTTAGAAGCTCCAGCTGACTATTAATTATTATTAATGAATAATTAGAAATAAGTAATTATTCAATCTTTAAATATTATAATCTTTAAATTCAAAATGAAATATACATATACAGAAAAAAAAGATACACGTTCAGGATTTGGGGCTGGATTAGCTGAATTGGCTGATAAAAATCCTAATGTTGTAGCACTTTGCGCAGACCTTATCGGTTCTTTGAAAATGGAAAAATTCATCGAAAAAGCTCCTGAAAGATTTTATCAGGTTGGTATCGCAGAAGCTAACATGATGGGATTGGCTGCAGGTTTGAGCATCACAGGAAAAATTCCTTTTACGGGAACTTTTGCTAACTTCTCTACTTCAAGAGTGTATGACCAAATTCGTCAGTCGATTGCATACTCCAATAAAAATGTAAAAATCTGTGCTTCTCACGCAGGTCTTACTTTGGGTGAAGACGGTGCAACACACCAGGTTTTGGAAGATATTGGAATGATGAAAATGCTTCCGGGAATGACCGTAATCAACACTTGTGACTACAATCAGACAAAAGCTGCAACTTTAGCGATTGCTGACTTTGAAGGTCCTGTTTACTTAAGATTCGGAAGACCGGTAGTGCCAGTTTTTATTCCTGAAGATATGCCTTTTGAAATCGGAAAAGGGATCCTCTTGCAAGAAGGAACAGATGTAACGATTGTTGCAACGGGTCACTTGGTTTGGGAATCTTTGGTTGCGGCAGAAGAGCTTGAAAAAGAAGGCATCTCTTGTGAAGTAATCAACATCCACACAATTAAACCATTGGATGAGGAAATTATCTTAAAATCTGTTGAAAAAACTGGTAAAATTGTTACTGCTGAAGAACATAATTACTTAGGTGGTTTAGGAGAATCAGTAGCAGGAATGTTGGCTAGAAAAAGACCTACAAGACAAGAATTTGTTGCAGTAAATGATACTTTCGGAGAATCTGCAACTCCTGCCGAATTAATGAAAAAATATAAAATCGATTCTGCAGCTGTCATTGATGCTGTGAAAAGAATTTTAGATAAATAAATTTCTTTGAAATCATATTTAAAACACGCTTTCGGGCGTGTTTTTTGTTTTGCATATACCGGAAGCTACAGATTGTAATGATGGAGAAATACTTGGTTTGGTAATTGCTGTTCTATTTTTAGTGAATAAAAATATTCAATACAAAAACATGAAAAAATTATTACCCGTACTACTTGGAATCATCTTTATCTTAATGGGAACGGATTCTGCCAAAGCTTGTTCACCGGTTCACACGCCGTTTAATCAACTTTTAGATAATTTTGACCCAACATTAAATACGGCAGTAGAAGGTTATTTTATTTCTCCAAATACTTTTAAAGTGACAAAATCATACAATCCAGCAATCAAAGTTGGGAGCGAAAATAAGGTTTTCGAATATGGACCGTTCGGAAGCCAATGCGAAATGTACGAAATGGAAAGCGGCATTGACCCAAGATTTATTGGAGCAAAAAACAGCAGAATATTATTTTCAAATAAAGACCGAAGCAAAAATGGAAAATTAGTAACCCCCATTTTCCATGGAGAAGGAGTAGCAATCAATGGCTCAAAAACAGTAACGTTTAATCATTATGTTTCCTCAGATAAAGCACCCTACTCTCAGGAATATCGCTTTTCTGCAACTTTAAATGAAGTAAGAAAACGTTTTATACAACAGAAAACAACAACTCATTTAAAATGGAATAAGAGTGTTATTAAAAGATAAAATTTCACTGTAAATAACTAATCCACCGAATATTCAGTGGATTTTTTTTGTAATAAATATTTTAAAATTAATTATCTAAAAAACTTCCACTTCGGAATAATGGCCAGCATTCCAAAACCTGTAAAAAGGAAAAGATTGGTAACGTCTGAATACAAGAACGTAGACAAATAATAATTGTGCATAAAGAAATGCAGAACAAGCATCACCGGAAAAAGAATGATGCCTATTTTTCTGTAAAAAAACATGAGCACAATTCCTGCAATCATTAAAATATCGATTGAGAAAATAAAATAAAAATATCCTGAAGGAATATTCAGGGTTTCGTGTTGCAGATACTCGTCAAAATCGAGCCCGATTCCCATGAAAGTAAATAAAAGCAGAGACGCCAATGCCAAAATAAAACCCCATCCTTTTTTCGGATCTTCATCAAAATAACTGTATTCTTTATATTCCTTTTCCATAGTGCAAAAATAAAGAACTTATGAATTACTTCATAAGTTCTTTGGTATTTATATCGTCTAAAATTTGATTAAATCGAGATCGCATTGATCAATCTGTTTTTATCGCTCAAAAACTCTTCCATTGAGATCATACTCTCAGTTCTCATCACATCCTGGATGTCGTCGATCTGATAAATAATCTTTTTAGCGTCTTCAGTATTTTTAGCTTTTACCTTACAGAAAATGTTGTATTTTCCAGAGATTACGCTTGCTTCTACTACGTTTGGAATGGTTCCTAACTCCTTCAAAACCTCTTGAGTGCGGTTTGATTTTGTTAAAAGGATTCCGATAAAAGCTGTAAAGTGGTAATCTAACTTACCATAATCTAAATTAAGAGATGATCCTAAAATAATACCTGCATCTTCCATTTTCTTCACTCTTACATGAATTGTTCCTGCAGATACGTCCATCTGTTTTGCAATTTCTGTAAAAGGCATTCTTGTGTTTTCTACTAAGAAATCAAGAATTTTCTTGTCTATTTCGTCCAGTTGATAGTTCATATTAGTGAAATTATATTTTTCCTAAAAAATCGATAAATTTTTTACAAAATTAAGAAAAATATATTAACTAAAAAAAATATATCAAACATTAACAATAATTAACACGGATGATAAAAATCATTCAAGGATTCAGATTATTTAACCGTTGATTTTACGGAATCTGTTTTTATTTCCTTACTAGCAGGAGGCTGTTTTTTATCTTTTCTCTTCTTTTTAAAGAAAGAATTGAAGCTTTTACTCCATACAATACCACCACCATACGCCTGATTTGCAGAACCGTTGGTGCCAACCGTCCCAACACCCATTCCGATATTGGTTGGTTTAGAGTACCCTCTTAGAAGTAAAGTCCCGTCATTCTTTTTAGAAATATCATACTCTATACTTCCTTCTCCGGAGAGATAGTTGGTTTCTGTAGCATCTGTTTTATTTAAAGGAATACCCAATCCGGTTTTCACGGTAACTCTTGGTGAAAGATCAAAACTCACTCCAGCATTAGCACGGTCACCCAAATTTGAATTCTGATCAGCTTTTACATAATTTAAATCAATCTGAAATTCATTACTCATTGTATTAAGCACTGACCCTAATTGTTTAAGCAACATATTGTAACCCGAAGATTCTGCTACGCCAGCCGCATCAAAATTTAAATTCCCTGTATTGGAAACATTAAAACTGTTTAATAGTAAGATAGAACCAAACTGCAAAACATTCTCTCCTTCTGTCTGGTTTATCCTTGCTGCTAAAGTTTCTTTTACCTGACTCGATACATCAAGCGCAGTAACATTCAGTGCTATTTTAGGATCACTTAAAGTATTGGTGATATTTGCCTGCAGAAGAATACTGATTGGCTGCAACTGACCCATGTTCAGATACTCCCCTGCATTAGAAACCATTCTCACATAATTTGCTGTAATATCTAGCATCGGCTTCATCGCATCACCGTCCCAGCGTATGCTGCTGTTTTTCTGAATCTGGAAAGTCCTGTTTAAGATTGCTTTAGACACAAACGTTCCACTATCCACCATATAAGATCCGTTCATTGCAATGGCACCCTGTCTTCCCATCTGGAATCTCAAATCATCAGCAATCCCTTTTACCGTAATATTTCCGACATCATCACCCACCAGAACGTTTACCGTAGTTCCTTTATCAACATCAAGACTGAAATCGATATTCATATTGGCTCCGGATTTTTTCTTCTCTTCTAAAGTTACCAGACCGTCTTTTCCCTCTTTCAGGAACCTCAGCATTTTAAATTCTTCAACATTTGAAGTTGAACTTGAATTGAAAGTAAATGTACTTCCGTTCAATGCTTTCATATTTGGAGTTGATAAATTTAATGCAGAAACCGGACCGTCGACGTATAAATCTCCCTGACCATAAACTCTTCCCCAGAAAAGATCATATTCTTTCTGAGTGGTATTCAGCATTAATAAATTATCGGCTCTCATTACCAGGTTGACCCCCATCGATGATAAAGTTTCAAACTGAATCGCCCCGGAAATTGTTCCTTGTGAATTGGTTCTTCCGTCATGTACTCCAATATTGTTCAAAATCGCCAAACCTTTAGAAAGCGGAATCACTGTATCGTCAAAAGAATAATCAACTCCCGTGAACAATAGTTTTAAACCAAATTCCTTTAAAGCAATGTCGCCACTATAATCAAGATTTTTAAGCGTTCCGTTTATTTTTAAATCTCCGGTTGCTTTTCCTCTTAAATTTCCAAAAATGGTTTGTACAAACTGTTGGGTAAATGCTAAATCGAAATCTCTCAATTCAGTAACCAAATCGATTGTTGGAGATGGTGTATTGTTATTAACCGTACCCGTTAGGTGAAGATTATTATTTCCAATCACACCTGCTGATGTTACTTTTACATCGACATCATATACATTTAAAGAAAATCCGTTGACCGCAGAAATGGTAAGGTCACCCATATCATTTCCGTTCATCATAATATCATCAACCGTTAAATCAACCAATGGCTGCAACGTGCTTTTATCCATTTTGATTTTCACACTTCCGTTGGCCAAACCTTTAATATCCATCGGGTTTCCGCCTGCCTGCATCTCCAAAAGCTTTTCTATCGCAAAATCCTGAACTTCAGCATCCACATAGAAATCTTTCGCAGATTTAAATATCGATTCATTAATCAATAAAGAACTGTTATCTGAATAAATCTTAAGATTTCTGACTTCAAAATCTTGTGTTTTCTTACGATAACTAATGTAATGATCAAGCTCAGGACTCGTATCAATCGACCATTTTACATTATTGAAATTAACTTCAGTCGGCTCAAATCTGAAGATATAATCTCCCGCCGGATTTGTTGACTGATTAAAATTAATTGCATAATTCTTCAGATTATCATCCAACTCATCTTCCGGACTTCCATGTTGGAAGCTGGTTGCGATTCTGAGCGTCGAGTTATTTTCGTTTTTCCCTGTAAGAAGGATATCTTTGAGGATATTTTTATTGTATTCTACCCTTTTAATTTTTGCATATAACTGCTGGTCAAGATTTGCAGTATTGATTCTCACGATGACACTATCGACTAAGGCACTGTCTCTGGTAATCACCTCTCTTGGATTGACCGTATAAGCTGGGTTTGCATCTGCCAAAGCCATGTCCGCATCGGTGATTTCCTCTTTTTTGGTCATCACATATTTCAGAGAAGCGGCATCAAGATTTAGAATTAAATTATTTGAATTCCCATCATACTCGCCTTCCACCGTTGCGCCTTGAGGAAGTTTTAAATCTGGCATAAAATAGCTCACCAAACCTTGCTGAACATCGAAGTTCATCATAAAATTCTGTCCGCGGTACAGTTTTCTTGGTGGCGGACCGACTAAAATTTTACCTAAGCCGTTTTCTACCATTCCAGCTAAATCAGCAAGATTATATCGTCCTGAAATTTTACCATCCACTGCGCCCGGAGCATTGACATCGATCACCCGATTTCCGCTTTCAATGAAAGTTTTCACTTTAGCATTCGGAATCTGATAGCGTTGAGCTGCCGTTGCAAAATTGATATTATTGGCTTCAACATCAAGATTTAAATCGTTCAGATTCGTCATCGACATTTTCCCATTGACTTGACCGCTTATAATCTGACTTCCCGGTTTATCGGTGAAATAATTCATATTCAGATGCGTAACATTGGCATCAACATTTGCGGAAATTCTTTTTGTGCTGAAATCAATCAAACCTTTTACGGTAGCTTTTGCCTGTTCATCATTTACGGTAATTAAACCATTGTATTTTCTATGATCAAGCAGACCGTCCAGATTCAGATTATTGATTTCTTTGTTCATGATCTCAATGCTCGAAATCTGAGATTTTGTTCTGATTTTCATCGTATTGACATCAAAACTTTGCCCGTCAATATTGAATTTTCCTGAAATAAGACCCACTGTTTTACTTTTGGTAATCACCGAGGTATTTAAATCTCGTACTTCTGCATAGCCTTTATATTTAGGCATCGTCGTGCTGAAATCTGTCAGTGAAAAATTGGTAATTTTTGCCTGTCCGATTCCCGTCATCAGGTTTCCTGAAGATACATAAACTTGTTTTGGAGTAACTTTTACGTCTCCGTTGTATTTTAATTTTCCGAAATCATCTGCGAAGTTTTTCATTTTGATTGAAATGAAATTCGGCATCATCGCTTTCAGATCTTTGTAGGTGAAATCTGCGGAAAGATTATTGGTTTCAATTAAGAAATTACCTTTCAACAGATTGGTAATGTTCATTTTTTGCGTGGCAATATTTACCGAAGGATTTCTAATCAGGAAATTATCTAACCTAAATTGATTTAACGGACCTGTCATTTTTCCGCTGATATTGAACGGAACAAAATTATCCCAATTGGTGACAAAATAAGAGATATCATAACCGCTCAACTGACTTCCCAGCTTAAGATTCATATCCCATTTCACCTTATTGGTAAAATCTGCCCACGAACCTTTATTTAAATTAAATTTAATATCACCCTGAAGAAGTGAATGATCGGTATTTAAGGTTAAATCTTTCAGAAAAAGATAATCTTCAGTCATGGAGAAATCAGTAGAAAAAGTATCTACAAAATGCGCTTTTCCCCATCTTTTAGTCGTGAATGTAAAATTATTGATGGTCGCATTAATATTCACACCGTTAACTTTCAATTTTGGAGCTATCAGATTGACATTGGTTGCTGTAAGCCATTTTCCGGGCTCACCGGGCGAATTCTGATTAACGATAGAAACTTTTGAATTTAAAATCTCCAATCTTGAATTTAGCTGAAACGGCGGTTTCGTCGGATCTTTTTTCTTCCCACTGTCAAATAATTGAGTAAAACGGATGAAGTTTGAAATACTGTCACCTTTATAGGTAATCACTTTTATATCCGCATCGATAAGGCGTAAGCCGTTAAAACTTAATGAATTGTTTTTGCCAACATTCGTAGCCAAAGAAAACCAATCTGAATTGGCTTTGAACTCTCTTGCCTTAATGAAGTCTAAATCTTTATAATCCTTAATTCTTAAACCTTTGATCGTAACGTCTCCAAAGAAATCTACTTCTACACTTTCGGTAGACATTTTTGCTTTGAAATCTCTGTTGACAATCTGCAAAGCCTGATCTGCAGCCCATCTTTTAGTTACCGGAAGATTAATCGCAATAAAAACAAAAGCTACAATACCAAGAACTGTCCAAAAAAGAATCAGTAAAAGTTTTGCCCACCAAGAGTAACTGACAACATCTTTTGCAGCCTGTTTTCCGAATTCCTGAGCGGTATCTATCGGATGATGAATGGCATCAGAAGCAAGCTCAGAAGCCTCTTTCACAGTCTCCTGAACATTATCAACCGTCTTCTGCACCTGATCACCTAAGTTTTCAGCTACCGATTTTTTATGCTCATTTTCGTTATTATTCTCTAACTTTGCCATTACTATGAGTGACTCTATAATTTTAGGTATCGAATCGTCTTGTGACGATACTTCAGCAGCCATTATCAAAGGAAATTCTATTCTTTCAAATATTGCCGCAAACCAGGAAATCCATAAAGAATATGGAGGCGTGGTTCCTGAGCTTGCGTCACGAGCTCATCAGCAGAATATTATTCCCGTAGTAGAAAAATCCTTTACCAAAGCAAATATACAACAAAATGCAATCTCTGCCATAGGCTTTACCCGTGGCCCAGGACTTTTGGGTTCTCTCCTCGTAGGAACCTCTTTTGCTAAGTCTCTGGCTATGAGTTTAGATGTTCCTTTGATTGAAGTAAATCACCTTCAGGCGCATATTTTGGCGCACTTCATCGACGATGCAAATCCTGTGCCGCCTAAATTCCCTTTTTTGTGTCTTACGGTAAGCGGCGGACATACCATGATTGTCCTGGTGAAAGATTATTTTGACATGGAAATTATCGGAAAAACCATCGATGATGCGGCCGGTGAAGCATTCGATAAAATCGGCAAAATTTTAGATTTGGATTATCCGGCGGGACCGATTATCGACCGTTTGGCAAAAGAAGGAAATCCTGATGCATTTAAATTCAATAAACCAAGATTAGAAAATTACGATTATTCTTTCAGCGGAATTAAAACTTCAGTTCTTTATTTTATTCAAAAAGAAGTAAAGAAAAATCCTGATTTCATTAAAGAAAATATGAATGATCTTTGTGCTTCTGTACAAAAGTGCATCATTGAAATTTTAATGAATAAACTGGAAAAAGCTGCGAAAGATTTAGATATAAAAGAAGTTGCGATTGCGGGTGGAGTTTCTGCCAATTCCGCTTTAAGACAAGTGATGCAGGACAATCACAAAAAATTAGGCTGGAACATTTACATTCCGAAATTTGAATATACAACGGATAATGCCGCAATGATTGCAATGGTAGCCCAACTGAAATTTGAAAGAGGGGAATTTACAGATCTGAGAACTACAGCAACATCAAAATATGATTTATAAAAGATATTTTCTTTCCCCAACTCTAAAAGGATAGAAAATCTCCTAAAAAATAACGACTTAAATAAACATCTACAGATGAAAGTATTATTAGAAGAAAAAGTACTGGGAACGCAATCTAAAAAAAACTCAAAATATTATTGGGTTTTGGAAACCATTACTGGAAAAAATGAAGTGACAGAAAAATCTGAAGACGACGATTATTTGATGGCGAGTTCAGAAATAGGATATGTTCAAAATGTAAAGGATGAGATTATTGAGAAAATCAATTCAGAAAATGTGTTTAGTTTTGCTTACGAACCCAAAGAAGGAGATTATTTATCGATCAAAAATAATTTAAGAAAAAACGAATATCTGAATTTGATTTTTATGAATAATAAGTGGATTGAAGAAATTTACACTTGTTCGTACAGAGATTGTGAAGGCGATATTTATACGACGATAAAAACCGGAGTGGCTTTTTTGAGCGATAATGAAATTACGTTTTAAAAATCACATAATTGTCTAATTTTCTTTTTAAAGTATAAAAATGAAACTTTTTTTTGGAGAAATCAATAACGGAAAATCAATCATTAACGACGAAGAGCAGCAACACATCGTGAAAGTTCTCCGCATGAAAAACGGTGAAGAAATTCATGTAACTGATGGAAAAGGAAATCTTGCTTTCGGAACATTGATTATTGAAGGTAAAAAAGCAGGAATTGAGGTTTTAGAAATTAAAACGGAAACTCCAGATTTCAGTCCGAAACTTCATATTGCGATTGCTCCAACAAAAAATATTGACAGAATTGAGTTTTTTGTTGAAAAAGCTGTTGAAATGGGAATTTCTGAAATTACGATTCTTCAAACCGAAAAAACAGAACGTAAAAACCTGAATATTGATAAATTAAGAAAACAGGCAATTTCAGCCTCAAAGCAAAGTCTTAGATTTCATTTTCCTGTTATCAATGATTTAATTAAAATTCAGGACTTTCTTAAAACGGTTGATCATGAAACCACTTTTGTTGCGCATTGCAATGAAAATTTAGAAAGAATAAATTTAAATCAAATTCCAAAATTAGAAAACTACACTTTTCTGATTGGTCCGGAAGGAGATTTTTCAGATAAAGAAATTTTGTTTTTAGCAGAGAAAGGAATTAAAGCAGTTTCTCTTGGAAATCAGCGCTTAAGAACAGAAACCGCGGGAGTTTTTGTTGCAGCCTGGAATTATAACAAGATGATTAAATAGATTTTTCTTTAAATCTTTTTATTGGCCAGGTTATTCCAATTTGAAGAGTATTGATTGGAAAATTTTCGACTTTCAACAGTCTAAAATTATATCCAACAGTGAGTTTTCCACCACCGCCGCCAAATCCAAAATAAGGCATTATTCGTGGAATTACTTTTTCAAAATTGGTCTGAAATTGCACTTCTGCACCCAAAGACATTCCAGCATTGGAACTTACTCCTACTTTTGGTGCCATAAAAAATCCATGACGGTTATTGATAATGAAATCACTTCCTGCATAATACACTTTTGCGGCGCCGTGATTTCCACCATAACTAATGATTTTAGCAAGAACAACTTCGATGATATGCATTTGTGATGCCCTAAAAGTTTCCGTATTATCTTTTGCATCACCTGCATAATGATAGCCAACTAATATTGCTGGAGTAACTGTTGTTTTCAATTTTCTTTGAGATAGTGTATCAAATTTCAGTTGCGAAAACAAACAGGCTGATAAAAACAAAAACAAAACAGGCAATAATCTCACCATGATGATTTAAAATTTTAATTATAACTTTAAAAAGCTGAATTTATTATTTAGTCAATCTTTTTTTAATCACCCTCACCCTCTACTTCAGAGTGTGTTTGGATATATTTTCCTTTTTTGAATTGATAAGGTGAATAATAATAGGTTGAAGGACCGGCATGATAACTTGATGTAATTTCTTTACTCTTTTTATGAGCAACAGGATTTATAATTTCACCAAAAGAAGGTGAAAATTTATACTTTCCTGACTTTTTATCATAAAGCCATAAATAATACGATTGATCAACCATTCCCACCCACTTGATCAGTTTAAAATCATTATAGCCATCAAAATTCCAGTCTTCGTCAGAAGAAAAATCGACTTCGTAGTCATGAAATACAATTGTAGAATCTTTATCGATTTTTAATTGTTGAAACAACTTGCCGGATTTCAAAACGTTTACTTTTGTGAAATTGATCATCCCACTTTTCTCTTCTTCGCAAAAAACCTTGTATTCAAAACCGTTTCCTTTTTTTGAAAGTGTATATTTTCTTACAATTTGCGATCTTTCTTTCTCTTCTTCTTCCTGAATCTTTAAAATTTCTTCGTCAGTCAGTTTAACTTCTTTCTCCTTTGAAATTACTGAAGAATCTTGTGGCATTTTAGGAGCAACAAATTTTGATTTATTCTCTTTTTTACAAGAAAAAATCAAAAGTAAAACAATCAAGAAAAAGATGTTTTTCATCAGCTTAAACTAATATTATTTTCTCTTAAATATTTAGCTAAAATCTGCTCACCGCTTTTTATAGAATTTACAGTCCAGCGAATTTTCATTCTCATTAGCTTTTCTTCATTTAATTTATAATCAATATTAGATTTTATCAGTTTTTGTTTTAATTCATACATACAAATGGAAGCCGCAACAGAAACATTAAAACTTCTCGTAAAACCATACATCGGAATCGCCAAAGTTTCATCAGCAAAATCTAAAATTTCTTGAGAAACACCTTCCATTTCAGTTCCAAAAACAAGAGCAATAGGTCCTGTAATTTCGTAATCTGGTAAAAATTTCGCATTTTTTTCGAGCGAAACTGCCACCATTTTATAACCTCTGTCTTTGATATTTTGAAAAGATTCCATATTCCGAGGAAGTCTTTCTACTTCAACCCAAGTATCTGCGCCTTTTGTCACTCTTAAATTGGGCTCAAAACTATGTTCTTCCTGTAAAGCAACAACTTTATGAAAACCACAAGCTTCAACGGAACGCACAATTGCCGCTGCATTTCTGAACTGATAAATATCTTCAATCACCGGAAGGATAAAATCTGAACTTTCAGGGGCAAAATGCTCAATTTTTCTTAATCTTTCTTCCGTCAAAAACTGCTGTAAATACTCGTAAGTTTGCTCTAAATCTTTCATCTTCTTTCAAATCTTTGCAAATTAACGTAATTTTGAAATTCTGAATCTGAAAATGATTTAAATCTTTTAAGAAAAGTTCACATGAAAAGAAAAGTCCTGCTTATTTATACCGGTGGAACGATTGGTATGGAAAAAGATTACGAAACCGGAAGTCTCCGTGCCTTTGATTTCGGAAATATTTTTGAAAAAATGCCAGAAATGAAGCTAATGGAATGTGAAGTTTTCGTTCATCCTTTCGCACAGCCGCTCGACTCATCCGATATGGGACCTGAAGAATGGAGAATGATTGCTAATTTGGTATTCGATAATTATAAAAAATACGACGGATTTTTAATTCTTCATGGAACAGATACCATGTCTTACACCGCTTCTGCATTGAGTTTTATGTTGAAAGGTTTGACAAAACCAGTTATTTTAACAGGTTCACAGCTTCCAATCGGTGATTTAAGAACGGATGCGAAAGAAAATCTTTTGACAAGCTTATATTATGCAAGTCTGTATGAATTTAATGATGCGGTGATTCAGGAGGTTGCGATTTACTTTGAGTATAAATTATTGAGAGGAAACCGTACTTTGAAATATTCTGCAGAGTATTTTGATGCTTACGCAAGTCCGAACTACCCGATTTTGGGGCAATCCGGAGTTCATTTAAAAATTAAAAAGGATAATCTTTTCCGTTGTGATGGGAGAATCGAGTTTCATGTAGACGAACATATTTCTGAAGATGTTTTGTTTTGGCGAATTTTTCCGGGAATGAAACTTAATCATTTTAAAGAAATTCCAAAAATGAAAGTTTTGATTTTGCAGGTTTTCGGTTCTGGAACAATTTTTAGCAGTGAAAAAACTTTGGAAACTTTACAGCAAATCAGAAATAACGGAACTGAAATCGTAGTGGTAAGTCAGTGTATTTCAGGCGGAATTTCTTTTGGAAAATATGAAAATAGTAATATTTTCTCAAGAATCGGAGCCATCAGCGGAAGAGATATGACTGCTGAAGCTGCGATTACCAAAGCAATGCATTTGATTGACAACCCTAATTACAGCGGAAGTTTTGCTGATAATTTCTCGTGGAATCTTTGCGGAGAAATAAGCGGGTAATTTTAAATTAAGAATTTGTTAATTCAATAAAATAGCCTATTTTTGCAGTCTTCAAAACATAGAGAGGTGTCCGAGTGGTTGAAGGAGCTACCCTGGAAAGGTAGTATGCGGGTAACTGTATCGAGGGTTCGAATCCCTTCCTCTCTGCAAAAGCGTTGATTTTCAACGCTTTTTTTATTTTTAAAAATTCTAGTCTTTTCCCGTCTGCATGACTTATGTCGGAATATATAAATTGCTCTATCAGTTTTTCATTTATCATTGTTGCGTTTATCCACATATAAATAAAATTAATGAACTAATTTACAAATCATTATATAAAATCCACACAAGATAAGCGCAATAATACATATTTTATATTGGCTTAATGCGTAAATTTAGATGTTGGCAGAAATGCTGCAAAGCTGTATGAATAACTAAACAAATTAATAACAACCAATAAAATTATTTTAAATTATGAAATTTACAAAGGTATTATTTTTAACTTTTGGACTATTTGTTTCAGTCTGTAATGCACAGGATGTAAAAGAAATTGAAAAACAAAAATCAAAATTAAAATTATTTGAAGGAGAAAAACTTGAAGGAGATTATGCAAATCTTCACAATAAATATGCAGGGAAAGTTGTATTCTCGAATTCTGAAATCGAAAAATCAGATACTGATTCAAAATTCATTACATCCTACACATTCGGAGACAAACTATACATTAAAGGTTTCTTTTCTCAATCCATGATGAATAGTATGTTCTTGCAGATGACGGAAAATGGCGTAAAAGCAAAAGATATTAATGCTGGTACTGATTCCAGAATATGGGATTCCGGATACAAATTATATTTATATTTAGATGGAAAAGGGATTGCAATTGATGATGATTCTAAATCTGAAATTAAAACATCTTTGTCTCTAAAAGCTACTCTATATAGTGGTGATAATAACAGTGAAAATTTCGGTGAAAGACTTTTTAAAACATTAAAATCAAAATCTAATTTGTTGACACCTGGAGGACATAAACTAAAATTAGTTTATATTCCTTATATAACAAATTCTATTGCGAATAATATAGATTTCAAACCAATTTCAGTGGGAGAAATAGATATGGTAATTAAAGATCTAAAGTTTGATAAAAATGACCCTGTTTTTTGTATGCCCGCTGCAAAAATGAATGAAAAAGGCTTGGAAGCTAAAATTATTAATTTTATTAAATCAAAAGGATATAATATTGAGCCAAAAATAGTACGAGTAACCTCGGATAAATGGACTATCAAAAGAAATAATTACGGAATAATAACTAAAAGATATATTGAAACATATGTTGGGTATACGCAGGATGGAAAGTGTAAATATCTGTATTTAGATATTAATCAAGATTATGATGGAGCAGGCTATCAAGATGACATTTACTTTACTACAGGAATTGATTTTACAAAAGATAAAGTAATAAGCTGTGAATGTTTAAAATAATAAAACTAGCATAATAATTCTATTTTATTATATTTTATACAACAAACAATATAATTGAATAGATCTCTAATGGAAATTATTATTTTAGATTGTTAAAAAGCACATCTGCCAACAGGGGTTTACAAAAAACGGGGATGAAGTTCTTCGATTGAACATTTGTGCAAGGTTCAACAGCAGTATTTTTATTGAACTTTTGCGCTAAAAACCCCTGCCTTCGGCAAGCCCCAAAAAGTTAGATAGAATAACGAGCTTAGTCCGAGTAAAAACACCATAGTTAATAATTTCATTTTTATAAATTTATAAAAAACAAAAACCAGATCAATCGATCTGGTTTTTTGCTTGAAATGCAGTTTCAAAAATGCACTTCGACAATATAATGAAGTATGAATGTTGGTGTTTACTTGGTTGAATTACAGACTTCCTTCCTAGCCCGGATTGCAACGACATCCTTTTTCTGGATTAGCTTTGCAAAAAAAGCGTGGGCGAAAAAGATACAGCGGAAAGCCGGATTAAGCTCCTAAAAAATCAATTGCAAACCGTGAGAAAATTCTGATTTCTCATATGAATTTTCATCATTGCTTCAGAGCGGAGTTCGCTGTAAATACTTTGTTCGAAATTTTCAACCGCTTTCAGTTTGTAATCGATGAAATCTGCAATTCTCACGACTGAAAAATAGAAATTTCTGTACAAAGCCATATCGACTGTACTTCCAAAATGAGGCAGAAAAGCCTTTAAAAACGGAAGTTTTTTCTGATGTAAATTATAGTCCAGGCAATATCCTGTCTTCTCTTTTGCAGTGATGATTTCGTAATGATTGATATAGTTTAAAATTGTCTCATTTTCTTTCATTGAAATTTTATTTTTCTGAAAGTAATGATGAATTCTGTCTAAAATATGTTGGGCATATTCCATCATGCTGATGGTTTTCAACTCAGAAATGTTGTTGATTCCCGTTTTGAAACTTTTTGCATTGGCATGATTCATATTAAATGAAATTCCAAAGTTTTCATGATATGGAAAAAAACAGTTTTTCACTTCAATCACAGCATCTGCCTGTAACTTGTCTTCTGAAAAATTATAACACAAATAAGGTTTGTACATCTCTTTTACATGAAGTAAAAAATCTGTTTCACTCGTATTTTTGGCATTTTCAAACCACTTTTCAAGATTGTTATAATATTGATTTTCGAATTCTCTGAAACTTAAATAAAACGGAATTTCCATAGCTCTTAATATTTTATAGAGCAAAGCTATAGGTGTAAAGCGTCAAAACTTGACGTGTTTTATTTTGGATTAAACTATTTTTAGAAAAATCTTCGACTGAAAAAACTCAAAAAGTTGATTTGTTACAAACAAAGTGTTGGAGACTTTCTACGAACGCATGAGGTTTCCCGCAAGTTGCAGGAGACTTCCTGCGTTTGCAGTTGGTCGTAAACAGGGTTGTTTTAAATAAAATGCGAATGCAGGAAGTTACAAACAAGGTTGTTTTAAACCTCCGTCGCTCGAAGAAATTTACAAACAGAATTGTTTTTCAATTACGATATTATTTATAAAAAAGTTCGGCTCTGAAAACAGAGCCGAACCCAACGATTGAAATAATGATATATGAATATAAAAAAAAATTATTTCCAGCCGCCGCCTAAGCTTTTGTAAATGTCGACAACGGTGCTTAACTGTTTTTGCTTTGCTTCGATAAGTTCCATTTTTGCATCTAAAGCATCTCTTTGGTTTAACAAAACTTCCAGATAATCCGCCCTTGAGTTTTTGAAAAGCTGATTCGCAATATCAATCGATTGGTCTAAAGCCTGAGTTTCCTGAGATTTCAACTGATAATACTGATCGATGTTTTTCACTTTCGACATCAGATTTGAAATATCTAAATAGGCATTCAAGATCGTTTTGTCATATTCGTACAATGCCTGAATCTGTTTTGCATCTGCTGTTTGAAAATTAGCTTTGATAGCACTTTTGTTAATCAGCGGTCCTGCCAATTCTCCAATCAAATTGTAAGCAATGGATTCCGGCATCTTAATTAAATAAGATGGTTTAAAAGCTTCCAATCCTAAAGTTGCAGAGATTTCCAAGCTTGGATAAAACTCTTTTCTTGCGGCTTCAACATCTAATTTTGCTGCTTTTAATTCTAATTCTGCCTGCTTAATATCAGGACGATTAGCCAATAATTGAGACGGAATTCCCGTATAAACCGTTTGCGGAATGGTAGACATAAAACTCTCTTTCGTTCTCACAATGGGTTGCGGATAACGACCACAAAGTGCATTGATCTGATTTTCTTTTTCAGTAATCTGCTGACGAATTGTGTATTCTGTAGCTTTAGATTTTGCCAATTCAGCTTCAAATTTTTTCACCGCCAATTCCGTTGCTGCAGCTGCCTGTTTCTGGATTTTTGAAATTTCTAAAGCTCTTTTCTGCAATGTGATGTACTGCTGTATAATATCCAACTGATTATCCAGCGCCAATAATTCGTAATAATTATCAGCAACTTCCTCAATCAGATTTGAAAGAACAAAATTCTTTCCTTCAACTGTCGAAAGATAATGTGCAACTGCGGCATCTTTCTCATTTCTAAGTTTTTTCCAGATATCGATTTCCCAGTTTGCCATCAAACCGCCTTCAAAATTTCCAAGCGGATCAGGCATTTCTTTTCCTGGCTCAATTTCTGTGGAAGCATCACCTGCTCCTTCACTTGTGTAACGACCTGCTTTTTTTACTCCTGCTCCTAAACCAGCTCTCACATTGGGAGAAAGTTTTCCTTTTTTGGCAACGACTCCACTTTTGGCAATTTCAATTTCCTGCAGCGTAATCATCAACTCCTGATTATTTTTAAGAGAAGTTTCAATTAAACTTACCAGATTCGGATCGGTAAAAAATTGTCTCCAGGGAGTTGTTCCGCTGTTATTATTTACATCCTGTTGTTCATCTTGCTTAAAATTCTCAGGAATATTATTTTTCACTTCGTCTTGAATGACAGTTGCCATCGGCGCTTTACAACTTGCCAATACAAGCGATACAGCTATAGCTACAATATATTTATTATAAATCTTCATGTTTATCATCGTGTTGGTAAGGTTCTGTTTGTTCTGTTAAAGGATTTTCTTCTTCGTATTTTGCTAATCTTGTTTTGTCGGCAATAGTTCCGAAAATGTAGTATAATCCAGGAATAATCATCAGTCCGAAAACGGTTCCCAAAAGCATTCCTCCAGCTGCAGCCGTTCCGATGGTTCTGTTACCAACAGCTCCTGGTCCGGTTGCCATTACTAGTGGAATTAATCCTGCTACAAATGCAAATGAAGTCATCAAAATGGGTCTGAAACGCACTGCAGCTCCTTCAACTGCCGCTTTCGCCACAGAAATTCCTTCTTCTGCTTTTTTCTGAACGGCAAATTCAATAATTAATACGGCATTTTTACCTAAAAGTCCGATCAACATAACCATTGCAACCTGTGCGTAGATGTTGTTTTCTAAACCTAAAAGTTTTAAACATAAAAACGCTCCGAAAATCCCTGTTGGCAATGAAAGAATTACCGGTAAAGGAAGAATAAAGCTTTCATATTGCGCAGAAAGAATTAAATAAACAAATCCTAAACAGATTAAGAAAATATAAACTGCTTCGTTTCCACGACCTACTTCATCTTTTGAAATTCCCGCCCAGTCGATTCCGAAACCTCTCGGTAAAGTTTTATCTGCCACTTCCTGAATAGCTTTAATCGCCTGTCCGGAACTGTAACCAGGAGCCGGAGTTCCACTCACTTCAGAAGAATTATACATATTATGTCTCGTGATTTCCGAAAGACCATATACCTTTTCTAAATGCATAAAATCTGAATACGGAACCATCTGATCTTTATCATTTTTCACGTACAATTTCAACAAATCACTTGGTAAAGCACGATACTGCGGACCTGCCTGAACAATTACTTTATAAGGTCTGTCGAAACGAATGAAACTTGTTTCGTAGTTTGAACCAATCAAAGTAGAAAGATTGTCCATTGCTTTCTCGATACTTACGCCTTTTTGTTCGGCTAAATCATTATCTATTTTAAGCATATATTGAGGGAAACTTGCCGAGTAGAATGTAAATGCAGAACCTAATTCGGGACGCTTTTTTAATTCTTTTACAAAATCCGTACTCACCTGTTCCATTTTCTGGTAATCACCACTTCCTGCTTTATCGAGAAGTCTTAATTCAAAACCACCTGCAGCTCCATAACCAGGAATAGAAGGCGGCTGGAAAAATTCAATATTCGCTCCCGGAATATTTTTGGCTTTTTCTTCTAGCTTTTCTATAATTTCGGCAGCAGATTCAGAACGCTCTTCCCAACTTTTAAGGTTTATCAGACATGTTCCAGAGTTTGAACCTGTTCCTTCCGTTAAAATTTCGTAACCTGCCAATGAAGAAACAGACTGTACCCCATCAATATCTTCAGATTCTTTCAATAATTCTTTTGCAATCTGATTAGTACGTTCCAACGTTGAACCCGGTGGCGTCTGAATAATCGCATAAATCATTCCCTGATCTTCACTCGGAATAAATCCTGAAGGCAATGAGTTGCTTAAAAAGTAAGTACAGGCACAGAAGATCAATAACAAAGGAAGTGTAATGAATTTTTTAGTTACTGTTTTATTCAATAACTTTTCATATTTCCCAGCTCCTTTGTTGAATAGACCGTTGAATTTATCTAAAAGGATAGTGATAGGACCTCTCTTTTTCGCTTTTCCATGGTTATTTTTCAGAATTAAAGCACATAAAGCCGGAGTTAAAGTTAATGCAACAATCCCAGAAAGAATAATCGCAGAAGCCATTGTAATCGAAAACTGACGGTAGAAAACTCCAACCGGTCCCGACATAAATGCCACAGGAATAAATACAGCCGCCATTACCAAAGTGATTGCGATAATTGCTCCACTGATTTCATGCATTGCTTCTTCAGTTGCTTTTAATGCTGAAAGTCCTTTTTCTTCCATCTTGGCGTGAACTGCTTCAATCACAACAATCGCATCATCGACGACGACCCCAATTGCCATTACCAAAGCGAAGAGCGAAATCATATTTAAAGTAATTCCAAATGCGGACATGACAGCAAAAGTTCCTACCAAAGAAACAGGAACTGCAATGGCAGGAATCAATGTTGAACGCCAATCTCCCAAGAATAAAAATACTACGATTGCCACCAAAATAAAGGCCTCGAATAAAGTATGAACTACTTTTTCTATTGATGCATCCAGGAATCTTGAAACGTCATAACTGATGTCGTAATGCATTCCTTTCGGAAAGTTGGTTTTCTCCAACTGAGCCATTAAGGTTTTTACATTTTTGATAACATCACTTGCGTTTGATCCGTAAGATTGTTTTACGGTAATTGCTGCGGAAGGTTTTCCGTTTAATGTAGAATAAATATCGTACATCGAAGAACCAAACTCAATATCGGCAACATCTTTTAATCTTACAAATTCACCGGCAGATTTGGCTTTAAGAATAATATTTCCGTAATCTTTTTCATTATTAAAACGTCCGGAATATTTCAAAATATATTCAAAAGACTGAGAACGTTTACCCGAACTTTCACCTGTTTTTCCAGGAGAAGCTTCTAAACTTTGTTGGTTTAAAGCTTCCATTACTTCATCAGCTGAAATATTGTAAGCCGTTAATCGATCCGGTTTCAACCAAATACGCATTGCATATTCACGAGTTCCCAAAATATCGGCAAAACCAACTCCGCTCACCCTTCTCAATTCAGACATTACATTGATATCTGCATAGTTGAAAAGGAATTTCTGGTCAGCTTTAGGATCGTCACTGTATAAATTGATGTACATCAACATATTCGGTTCTTCACGGGTGATTTTCACCCCTTCTCGAACTACCAAAGGTGGAAGTTTATTTACCGCAGAAGAAACACGGTTTTGGACATTTACCGCTGCAACATTGGGATCAGTTCCCAAATCGAAAACTACCTGAATAGAAGTTTCACCGTCATTTCCTGCATCGGAAGTCATATATTTCATTCCAGGAACACCATTTAATGAGCGTTCCAAAGGAATTACTACTGCTTTTACCAACAATTCGTTGTTCGCTCCGGGATACGTTGCCGTAATATTTACTTTTGGCGGAGAAATCGCAGGAAATTGTGTGATTGGAAGTTTCATTAACGATAGAACTCCCATAAAAACGATAATCAAAGAGATTACAATCGACAGAACAGGTCTGCGTATGAATTTTTTAAACATAAAAAAATTATAAATGATAAATTATTAATGATGAATGATGGATCAATGATCGCTTATCAATTATCATTTATTTTTTACTCTGCTTTTAATTTTAAAGACTGAAGAACTTTCTTCGGATCCTGGAATTTCACTTTTACTTTTTGGTCGTCTTTCACTTTCTGAACTCCTTCCAACAAGATTTTATCACCACCTGAAAGACCAGATGCAACAACGTAAATATCCGGAAGTTCATAGGCAACTTTAATATTTCTAGATTTTGCTACCCCATTTTTATCAACAACAAAAACATATTTCTGATCCTGAATTTCGTACGTTGCTTTCTGAGGAATAATTAAAGCATTCTTCAGAGGTAAAGTCATACGTACTTTTCCGGTTTCACCATTTCTCAACAGTTTTTCAGGATTTGGAAATTTAGCTCTGAAAGCAATATTTCCTGTTTCGTTGTCAAACTGACCTTCAATGGTTTGAATTTCACCTTGCTGATTAAACATCTCGCCATTTGCCATCATTAAGCTTACATTCTGGCTTCCGCGGTCTGCAATATGGGTTTGATAATTCAAATATTCAGGTTCGGAAACGTTGAAATAACTGTAGATGTTGGTATTATCTGAAAGTGTTGTCAAAAGATCACCTTCATCAACCAAACTTCCTAATTTCAATGGAATTCTATCGATAATCCCTGAGAATGGTGCTTTAATATCCGTAAATGAGAGATGAATCTGTGCTAGTTTCATTTCAGCATTTGCTGCATCTAACTTAGCTTTTGCCATTAATCTTTCATTTTTTGAAACAATGTTGTTGCTGGCAAGAGTGCTTGCATTTTTAAGTTCGATAGAAGCCTGTTCAACTTCAGCTCTTGCTTTTAGTAATTCTGCCTGATAAATCTGCGGCATAATTCTGAACAAAGTTTGTCCAGCTCTTACATATTGACCTTCATCAACGTAGATTTTCTCAAGGAAACCTTTTTCCTGCGCACGAACTTCAATATTTTTCACAGACTGAATCTGGGCGACATAATCTTTGTTAATAATCGTATCCATTTTCACAGGTGACGTCACCGGATACACTGAATCTTCCTGTTTTTCTTCTTTTTTCCCATTGCAGCTTGCAAGCAAAAGGACAGCGCTTAAGACAACGCCTGGGAGAACTCTTTTCATCATAATCTAGAGTATTATTAAAATCGTTAAATGTTAGTTTGAATAAATAATTCTGGGGAGTATTTACATTATGAAATCAGAATAGACACAATGCAAGGCTTTTTCGTTCCTGTTTTGGAACAAAAAAGATAATCGGAAAATGAAATTTTAGATTCTGATTGAACGAATCAGAATGAATGTTTTTACAGAATGAACATGCTGTAAAAATTCAGAAATAGAAGGTTTAAATCTTTTCTTAAATAATAATCCAAATGAATAAATCAATCCAAAAACACTCGCAAAAAAGATAATTGCCTGTACAGTATCAGATAACTGAAAATCATCTTCTGTCAATTCTAAAGTAAAATTATCAGCAGTATCAGTAATCTGCTGAACAGAAAACTTCGCAGCAGACAGATTCGATTGTTCAGCTTTATTTGGATAATTGTGAGAAATATGACCAGAAAAGTCGCTTCGCAAAGTTTTGACATTAAGCTTGCTTTCCACTACAAAAAGCAGAAAAAGGCTAGTCAAAAAGTATACGATGTAGTTTCTCATTTGAAGAGGCAAAGGTAAGTTTAGATTTTAATACTCAATTCACTATTAACAAAATTTAACTCTTCTTGAATTTCGCTGAAAACTGAATGACAGAAACAATAAATTACACATACCCTTAAAAAAAATCCATAAATAGACTCCAAATTCTTTAAATTATTAAAAATTAACATATTTTAAAGAAAAATAATTGTAATTTTACACAACCAAATCAATATTATTGAAAACCATAAAAATCACAATTACAAATGAAAAAATTACTACTTGGATTCTTTATAATCCTCACATTAGCAGCATGTAAGCATTCTGCAAAAGACCCTGATTTAGCCGTAGTAAATACCGAAGCGGAGTCTCAAGACGATATTACAAAAGAAACTATTTCTGATCGTCATGGCGATGAAATGGAAGTCATTACCAACAATACAAGAGATATTATCACAGTACATCTTAACGGAAAGACGTATGAATTGAAGAAAAATCACTCTACTCCCGGATTTTCTACTGAGGATAATAAATATTTGTACACTGAAACTAAAAATGAAGTAACCTTTCTAAAAAAAGAAATGGATATGGTTTTATTCCATGGGAAAAGAAATCAGGCTGAAACCAAAATGGCCTCACAATAAAAATACAAAAGACGCTCGAATTGAACGTCTTTTTTTTATTTAAAACCTATCTAAAGAAATTTCCGCAGGCAAATCAATCTTGTTTTCAATAAAATCATAAATACTTTTGGAGAAATAGCAACCATTCAAAATTCCTCTTGCACCCAAACCGTTGAAAACATAAAAATTCTGATGTTCAGGGTGTCTCCCAACAATTGGTCTTCGGTCTTTTACAGTGGGCCTAAAACCAAAGTGAACTTCTTCTGTATCAAAATCATTTGGATAAAATTCAGACAATCCTTTTTGTAATTGCTCTACTGCAGACTGATCAATATGCTCATGCAACTGCTCCCGGTCGTATGTTCCGCCATAGAAGTACAGTTCATTATTTAACGGAAATAAAAAGTGTTTCTTTTTGATAGTAATATCTTCCGGAATTGGCTCAGAAAGCTTTACTCTGATGTGATGTCCTTTATTTGGGATTACCGGAATGTCTGAAAAAAAAGGATTATTTTTTACACCCATTCCTTCGCAGAAAATAATATTTCTAAAGTGGAAATCCTGATACGTCGAGTTTTCAGCATTCACTTCATTATAATTAAATTTTTCTTTGATTAATTGAGCATTACTCTCATGAAATCTTAGTAAATCATTAAAAAATCCATGAACGTTTAATCTGGCAGACTGATTAACCATTCCTGAACTAAAATCGTTTTTAACGCCCTCCAAATGCTTAAAATTCTCGTCTAAAAATTCGGCAAGTTCTTCCGATTGCGACTTTTTAAGCCATAGTTTCTGTTCGTTCTCATCATGAAAAATTCTGTGAATGGAAGCGTCAATTAGATAATTTGTTCCGGTATATTTTTCTATTTCATTGAGTGAGGTTTTGAGAAAATCTAGCTGTTGCTGAGCGAGCCAAAATGTAGTAAATTTCTTAAGCACAACAGGATTGATGATTCCTGCGGATATTTGAGATGCGCTTTTCCTTCCCTCAGAAAAAATAACGAATGACTTTTTGTTTTTTGTCAATTGATGGGCAAAAAATAATGCGGCATAACCGTCACCAACAATAATATAATCTACATTTTGCATAATAAAAAAACCTGAGTAAAAGTACTCAGGTTTTTTATAAATATCAAGTGAAATTTAGTAATTCCACATATCATTTTCCATTTGAAGAATTTGTTCTTTGATTCTGTCACTTTCTTCTAATTGCTCCTCAGCATTTCTAGGAATGTAGTCTTTAATAATACCATCACCTAAACCAGTTGAAGATTTATAAATAATTGAAGAAAATCTTCTTGCATTAATTATATCGTCAAAAGATAAGTCTGCAGATGAATTATTTCTGTTGAAAACATAGTTGTTTGCTAAGATCTCTCTAGCTTTTGGATAGTAAATCCAAAATAAATCAACTAATTCATCAGCTCCAGCCATAGGTTGTCCATCTGGACCAATTCTTCCTACAGAAGTTGGATCTGGACCCATTGCTGCAATACCTAATGGTCTGTATTTCATTTGACCATCTCTCTTGTCAACGAACCACATCCCCATGATTTTCAAAACCTTAACCTTATCAGTTGTCGTTCTAATTAAATCAATATATTGCTTTTTTTGAGCTTCTGTTGGAGTTACACCAGAATTTATAATTTCAATTAATTCATCATCAATTCTTTCACTTTCCAACTTCTTTTTAATTCCTTCAGGAGTTGATCTAGTCGCAAAATTTTCATCTTCATATACTTCCTCGATTTTCCCTTCCAAAGCTGCGTCTAACAAAATTTGATATAATGATCTTGTAGTCTTTGAAAGTAAACCGTCTGGATTATCATAATAGAATGGCTGATTAATTTTATCATTCATGTCTATTATCTCCCATACCATCATACTTTTTGCGATGTCTTTATCATCTACAAAACCGTACTCAAGTGGTTTTACTTTATTGCTAATAACAGTATCTCCCACTTTTCTCATATTTTCAGCTCTCATCTGTCTGAACTCTTCCGGAGAAGAAGCATTTAGAATAGTCTGGGAGAATGCAAACCCAGTAACTAAAACTAAAACACTGCTAATATATTTTTTCATAATATGAATTTACAAATTAATCTTATTGAACATTGATAATAACTGGTGAAATCTCTTTTAACCTCTGATTACCAAGTCCTGTAGCTGTAGCTTGGATATCATAAATTTGAACAACATCACCTGGTCTAAGACCTCTTAAAACTCCCTCAGCAGCAGATAAAGAACTACCTTGAATCATTGTTCCTGCTCTTCCTGGAATTTTTAATATAAAGCTGTTAACAGTAAATGACACAGGGAAATCAAAGTCTGGTAATGTAGCAGCTACAACCTGATTAGGAATTGATGCAGCCGGCATAAAGTTAACTGCTTTTCCTCTAATCTGACCTTGTGGTCTCGGAACACCTTTAATTCTATATTCAAATACCTGAGAAACAGATTTACCTGTAGGATCAGTTCCAGAAAGCGTTAATTTCACAACATTCCCTGTAGAAGGAATAACATTCCATTTACCTTTTCCTGTGCTCTTAACAACAGCTCCCGGAGCAGATAGAGATAATTTAGCATTGTCTGCACCAAGGATAGATCCTGTCACAGGGTTTTCTAAACCTCTATACATTACATTCATCTTATCAGCTGAAAGTAATAAACCTTGTTCAAGTTTTACTTGTTGAGGACCCGCAATTACGTTATAAGTATGCGTGAAAGGATATTGCGTAGCTTTTCCTGTAGCATCTGTTAATGTAATAGTTCCACCGATTTTTCTTTCACCAAGACCTCCGGTGTTTAAAGGAAGATATCCTTTACCGTTTTCTTGTCTGCTTACACCACTAATGCTGATTTTATTGCTGTTAGAATAAGTTCCTAACATAATCACTGCTTCAGCTTTCTTTCCAGATTGGATATCAGCAGGAGCAGAAACAATTGCCTCATATTGGTTAAATTTGATGCTCGCATCTACTTTTTCCTGAAGCATTAAAGCTAATGCATCAGACTGCACGTTTCTCGCATCATTCTGAATAATTTCTAAGTTAGAAATCGCAGCAATAAGCGGTTGGTGATAGAATTTATTCTGAAACCAAGTTTTACCATTTGGAGATTTTCCATTAGCATACTCTGCAGATAATGAGGTGTTTGCTCTATCAACTAATTTCTTAAGTTGTTGGTTACCACCGAATTTGGCGTTGATGTAATTTTTCACATCATCCATCTTCTTCTTTAACTCTAAAGCACCTGCTGATGGGCTATTCTCCTCACCTTCTTTAAAGAAATACTCTGTAGTTGCTTCGTTATTATTCAATGCTGAGAAGTTCTCACTCACATCCATATCCTTACCGGTTTTAGGATCTTTATCAAGAAACTCAGATTGTTTTTTAAGCTTTATTTTAATTTCTTCAGTAGAAGATACCAAAAGATCAATTTTAGCTTTAAGACCTTTATAATCTTCCCAAGGCTGAGCATATGTATCTGGTACCTGCTGAGCTTTAGCTTCTAAAGTCTTCTCAAAAATATCTTCATTCTTCTGTTCTGTCAAGAACCTAGTTTCCTTAAGAGCTCTTGTAGAATCATAATATGATCTAATGATCTCAACATCAATGTTTAGGGCCATCATTGCGATGAACACCAAATACATTAGGTTGATCATCTTCTGACGTGGAGTCTGTTTTCCTTTTGCCATTCTCTTTTCTTTAGTTTTTTATTAAATTAATGGTTGGGGATTACGACTTCATTGCAGTTAACATACCACCATAAACTCTGTTTAAGCTGTTTAAGTTTGTTGTTAAACCTTGTAATTCTTGATTAAACTTCTCAGAGTGCTCAGCTGACTTCTGCATATCTTCAACATATTTTTTAGCAAAATCAGACTGTCTCTGACCACTTTCTAATTGCATTGCATATAGAGCGTTCATGCTTTCCATGTGTTGAGCAGCTTTGTTTAACTGATCGTTATACTTATGAGTAGAAGCAGATACATCAACAGTTTGGTTGATTTGATCTACTGAACTTGAGAATTTATCGATTCCTGTTCTTAATCTATCAAATAATTGTACATCTAATTTTGCATCCTGAAGCATCTTGTCTAATTTACCAGATAGAGAATTTTCTAATTCAGCAAAATGATCGATTGTATTTTTAGAAGAAACATTTGAATGTAATGGGTTTGGGTTTGCATGTTTATCTAATAATTCAGGATAAACATTTTCCCAATGGTAAGACTCTTCAGCTGCCGGAGGGTCAAAAGCGAAAATAATAAAGATAATTGCCTCTGTAACAAGCCCTACTGTAAGTGCGATGTTACCGTTGATTGGGCCAAATGAAATGTGAGTAATTTTAAGCCAAGCTCCAAGAATTACAATTGCAGCACCGAATGAATAGAAGAAATTCATCCAAGCATCTTTAGTCTTAAACATATAAGTTAGTTTTTTTTAATGTTAAATAAAATAGTTTCTGAAAATAATTTAATTGAAGCAATTCTTATCTGGTAACTCTTTTTACCTTCACAGCTGCTTCAGGAATATCCTGTACTGTTCTGAATCCGATGTAACTTCTTGCAGAATCTTTACTTTCATAATCTCTAGATCCGTTCATCAACATATACCCAACATCTTTCCAAGATCCACCTCTTACAGATCTCTTAGCATCCTCTCTATCTTTAGTAGAAGGATTTAGCGTAGAAGAGAAACCATATGATGAATTGTTGTATGCAGAAACTGTCCATTCAGAAACGTTTCCAGCCATATCAAATAATCCGAATCCGTTTTTCTTAAATTTCTTTACTGGAGCTGTATACATGTAAGTACCTTTTTTAGCATCTTCCATATAATCACCTCTTTTTGGCTTGAAGTTTGCAAGATAACAACCTCTATCATCCATTAAGTAAGGACCACCCCAAGGGTAAGTAGCATTTTGCTTACCTCCTCTTGCAGCATATTCCCACTCTACTTCAGTTGGAAGACGGAATTCTATAGGTCTTTGTTTCTTTCTTTTCATGCTCTCATTGTAATCAGACTTTAACTTTGATCTAAAGTTACAGTATGCTCTTGCCTGATCCCAAGTTACCCCAACAACAGGATAATCTTTATAAGCTTTGTGCCAGAAATATTGTTCGAATAATGGCTCATTATAAGTGTAGTGAAAATCTTTAACCCAAACGGTTGTATCTGGATAGATTGCAATACTTTCGCTTCTCAAGAAGTTAACACCTCTATCGTTTTCAGCAAGAGCAGTATTCATATCTCCCCATCTATAATTATATTTTAATTTACTAACGTCAAGAAGTCTTTCGCTACCAACTCTAGAAGAAGCCGGTAAATACATAGATTCTAAAACTTCAGCATACTCTACATCTGGATATTTAGATGTATTCCAATGCAATGGAATTTTCCAGTCTAATTTTTTAGTATCATCAAAACCGTCTCTACCACCTGCACCTTCAAGATATTCTTGATACGCAGTAAGGTTTTCTTCTTTTTTTGCAAGGTATGCATAATCTCCGATGCCCGTACCTTTACCACCACCTTCACCACCTTCTCCGGCAGCTTCAGCAAGCATGGTTCTTGCAATAGAGTCTCTTACATAATTAATAAATACCCTGTACTCTGCATTAGTAGTTTCTGCTTCATCAATAAAGAATGAAGATACAGTAACTGTTTTCAGTGCAGCTTTCTCAGGACTTCCCGTAGGATCCCAATCAGCTAAACCTGCAACAAAAGATCCACCAGGAATGGCAACCATACCAAATGGTCTTTCTGCAACAAATGATTTTGTTTTTTCTCTAGGTATCAATTCCCCTTTTGTTCCTGGCTTCCCAACAGAAGAAGATCCACCACCTGAACAAGATACCGATGCTACCGACGCAGACAATAATAAAAGAAATATCCTTTTCATGTTAATTTTTATAATTAAGCCGTAAATATATAATTTTTTTAAGAAACTTTTAAGATTTTTTTTAGAATAACGAAAAAAATCTAAATTTATTTTATTTGCAAGTATTTTTACTCTACAGTTACAGATTTTGCAAGGTTTCTCGGCTGATCAACGTTTGCACCTCTATAAACTGCTATGTAGTAAGCAAGTAACTGTAAAGGAACAGAGGCAACAATGGGTGAAAAACACTCAGAAGTCTCAGGAATCTCAATAACGTAATCTGCCATAGCACTTACCTGAGTATCACCTTTATTGACAACTGCAATAACTTTCCCTTTTCTAGCCTTAATTTCCTGTACATTGCTTACAATTTTATCATAATGACCTTTTTTAGGAGCAATGATTACAATCGGCATATTTTCGTCAATTAACGCAATAGGTCCGTGCTTCATTTCTGCTGCCGGATAACCTTCTGCATGGATGTAAGAAATTTCTTTCAATTTCAATGCACCTTCTAATGCTGCAGGATAATTGTAACCTCTTCCTAAATAAAGGAAATTGGTTGCGTTAATAAAATCTTTGGCAATGCTTTGTGTTAATTCGTGAGTAGATTCTAAAACTTCCTCAATCTTTTTAGGAATAGCATTTAATTCAGCTGCTAAGCTCATGAATTCTGCATTTCCTAAGTTCCCGTTATGCTTTCCTAACTTCAATGCGATGAGCGATAAAATCGTAAGCTGAGCAGTGAATGCTTTTGTAGAAGCAACACCAATCTCAGGCCCTGCATGCGTGTAAGAACCTGCATCGGTAATTCTTGCAATTGAAGAATCAACTACATTACAAATACCGTAAATAAATGCACCTCTCTCTTTTGCCAATTTTAAAGCTGCCATTGTATCGGCAGTTTCTCCTGACTGAGAGATTGCGATTACTACATCTTTATCTGTAATAATTGGATTTCTGTATCTGAACTCTGAAGCATATTCTACTTCAACAGGAATTCTTGCAAATTCTTCAATTAAATATTCGCCAATAAGACCTGCATGCCATGATGTACCGCAAGCGATAATGGTAATTTTGTTTGCATTTTTGAATTTCTCAAGGTGATCCCAAATTCCGGCCATTTTAATAATTCCTTCTTCCACAAGGAGTCTTCCTCTCATGGTATCGTGAATTGATTTTGGCTGTTCAAAGATTTCTTTAAGCATAAAATGCTCATATCCGCCTTTTTCGATTTGCTCCAAATTTAATTTAAGCTCCTGAATTTCAGGAACGATTTTAGAGTTATCGTTGATTGTTCTGATGTCCACTCCATTTTCTAAAGAAAGAATTGCCATGTGACCTTCTTCTAAATAAATGGCTTCTTTTGTAAACTCTACGAAAGGAGAAGCATCTGAAGCAATAAAATATTCCTGCTCGCCAATTCCGATTGCTAGCGGAGAACCTAATCTTCCCACAACCAAAACTCCAGGATAATCTTCGTGCATTACCGTAATTGCGTAAGCACCATATACTTCATTTAAAGCATATCTTACAGCAGTAGGAAAATCTGTTTCTGTATTTAATTCTGTAAAATATTGAATCAAATTAACCAAAACTTCAGTATCCGTTTCTGATTTGAAAGTATATCCTTTATCAGTAAGCATTATCTTGATGGTATCATAATTTTCTATAATACCATTGTGAACGATTGCTATTTTTCCGTTATTAGAGACATGAGGATGAGAATTTCTATCACTAGGAATACCATGTGTTGCCCAACGTGTATGCCCCATACCTACTTTTGCAATTCCTTTTAGCTGACCAGAGATATTAACAAGGTCATCAACTTTACCTTTGGTTTTTTCTACGTTAAAACTATTGTTTTCACCTTCTAAAACAATTCCGGCACTGTCATATCCTCTATACTCTAATCTTCTAAGACCATTAATGACAATTTCATAGGCGTCTTGAAAACCTGTATAACCAACTATTCCGCACATAACTTAATCAAGTGTTTTGTTTTTTTTATTTTGTACCGTAAGTAACTCTTAACTGAATCTTCTTAGCATTTAAAGGGTCAGATCCTATAAATACTGCCCTATCTGTAGAGAAAGGTCTAGATGTAAATTGATATCCTGCTAGAGTATTTCCTGTAGAAGACTGCAAGAAGTTCCCCATATCAATTTTGAAATATTTATTAGCATAATTTGCCCCAGCCTCTACAATTTCTTTCAAAGATTGAGTGACTGTAAAATCATAATATGCAGGATTTTTATCTAAATCGTAAGCTCTTAAATAAGCAAAGTTAGGTGTTGCTGACAATAATAATAAATCATTTGTAAAATTAGTCGTCTCTTTATTATCAGTATCTTTATCTTTTTGTACAATCGTTAATAAGGTTGGTTTTTTATACTTATTATTCCAAGCAACATTATCTGTGTACATTCTGATTTTAGCAGAAACAATAGCTGCTTTTTTATCATTATATAATTTTCTCAAATTATCTATTTCTGTAGGAGAAAATTTAATTCCGATAGAATTACCTCCCATTCCTTGAGCGAAAAGCTTAGCGTCACCAGTTGTTGTATTGGGTACTACTTTTTCAACTTCAGATCCGATTCGATTATATACATAATTTCCAATATGTGCGTTTCCGTTTCCTATTGAAAATGCATACTTTGTCTGTGGTCTTGTAGTGGTACCGTTTTCTACTTTGTCAGATTTATAGTACATAATCAATTCAACCGATGAAGGCGAAAACTGCACTAAATATCCGTCATTTTCCTCAACTGAAATTTTCAAACCTCTGAAATATCTGATGAAACTTGCTACATCTTTCAACTCAGGCTGACCTTTTTTATTAATGATCTTTGTTTGAAAGAACTCTGGTTTCAACGGTATTCTAAAACCAGCTTCTGAAGAAAACAGCGAGCTGTTATCTGAATCTTTTGTTATGGCAATAGAATTTACAGAACCATTAAAGGTTTTAGAACCCAATTGCTCACTTGCATTTAAATTTACTGCGTAATTTTTATTAGAATAGGCAATATCACTATAACCATTTAAAAACTCAGTAACTTCTTGTACTTTAACCGTTAGATTTCCACCATTAGCCTTAGTTCTTCCATATTTGGTTGCACGATAAGTATTCACTACTTTTTTAGCAGCTACTGCGCCATCAGGATAAACATAACTTTCGTCAGTTGTAGTTGTCAAAGAATCTGATGCATAAGTAGGTTTTATAACCAATACTACAGAGTCTACTACTGCATTCGTTCCGAAATCAGGATCATAAGCAGCCAATCTCAACTGTGTGTAATAAGATGCTTTCTGCATCCCAAACTGACCTTCATTAAAGGCTCCTAAAGTAGCGAGCCCTAATTTCGAAGCATCACTTCTTACACTGTCATTATTACTAATATTATAGGCGATAACGTCGTAAGGAACTTCATTACCCTCTGCAGCGCCATCTAAAAATAATTGTTCACCTAAAGAATCCGGATCAGGTTCGCAATTGTAAACCAACATTCCTCCAAAAATCACCATTGAAAGTATAGTGAAGGCTTTTTTCATATTATAAATCATCAAAATGTTCTTTTAATATAGTTTATTGATAGAATCTATGTCTAAATATTCGGATTTTGCAGTAGAAGTTTCGTTAAAAGCTTTATCTAGATCTCCTTCTAAGAATTCATCACCTTTTACAACCTCATCTACATACTTCATACTTTCAATCACAAAACTTTGAAAGCTTGGAGTATTTAACGCTTCTAATCCCGAAATATTATCAAACTGTAATTTTTCTACGATACTTTTATCCAAAGGAGCATCCTTCTCATTATATAATGAAAGAACAATTTTTGCATCTTTGAAATAAGTGTCAGACTGATAGAATGTTTTTAAATAAACAGGAATGAAAGAAGCCATCCAACCATTCAGGTGAATAACATCTGGTACCCAGTTTAATTTTTTGATTGTTTCGATAACGCCCCTTGCAAAGAAAATTGCACGCTCGTCATTATCCGTGAAACCTACGCCCTCGTCATCAAAATAGTATTGTTTTCTTTTGAAGTATTCTTCATTATCGATAAAATAAACCTGAAGTCTTTCTCCCGGAAGAGAAGCTACTTTTATAATTAGAGGCTGATCAAGATCGTTGATGATAATATTCATCCCAGAAAGACGGATTACCTCATGCAGCTGAAATTTTCTTTCACTTATTTGTCCAAATCGTGGCATAAAAACTCTTACATCATTGCCTTCTTGGTGCATTTTAAGTGCCATTTTGTTTACCACTGTTCCTAAGTTTGTATCTTCCTGATAAGGGTACATCTCTGTGGTAATGTACAGTATTTTCTGATTGGGCATATAATTTTTATATAATTTTAAATAATGCTATAAGTTGCAAAATTACAAAAAAACATCCAACATTATTGTAATTAACATTTTTTTACGATAATCACTATGGTTGAGCTACTAATTCCTGAAAATTAATACAAGATATTTTAGTATTTTTGAATTACTATTAAAATAAATTATGGAAGTTCTAAAAAACAAAAAAACGCTTCAGGATTTTATTGAAAGACAGAGAGAAATGGGTAAGAAAATAGGTTTCGCTCCCACCATGGGTGCGCTACATAATGGTCACCTCTCCTTATACGAAGCTGCCAGAGCAGAAAACGACTTGGTTATTTCTTCGATATTTGTGAATCCTACACAGTTTAACAATGCTGAAGATTTGAAAAAATATCCTCGAGACACCAACAGAGATATCAAGATCCTTGAAACATCTGGTTTGGTGGATGCCGTTTATATTCCGGAAGTACAAGATATTTATCCTGAAAAAGCAGAAAGTCAGCATTATGATTTTGACGGTTTGGAAAATGAAATGGAAGGGAAATCACGTCCCGGACATTTCGATGGTGTGGGAACCGTGGTTGAAGAACTTTTCAGACAGGTAAGACCAGACAATGCGTATTTTGGCGAAAAAGATTTTCAGCAGCTGGCGATTATTAAGAAAATGACCGAAAAGAAAAAACTCCTCATCAACATTCACGGAGTTGATATTTACAGAGCAGAAAACGGGTTAGCACTGAGCTCAAGAAATCAAAGACTTACTGAAAAACGAAGAGAAGATTCAAAAGTAATTTATGAAACTCTTGTAAAAGTGAATGATTGGTTCAGAACAGTTTCGATTCCTGAGATCAAAGAAAGAGTGAAAGATATTTTTGACGACCAGGTTGGAATGCAGATGGAGTATTTTATGATTGCGGATGAAAACACTCTGAAAGAAACCGATTTCTTTTATAAAGATAAATCGTACAGAGCATTCATTGTAGTGATGGTAGACGGAGTGAGATTAATCGATAATATACATTTAGATTAACCGATTCCACAAAAAAATCAAAGGCTTCCGGAAGGAAGCCTTTGAACACCAAATCACAAAATATTAATATGAAAAAAATTTACTTTTCAGTAAACTTGTGACCCGGCTGGGATTCGAACCCAGGACCCATACATTAAAAGTGTATTGCTCTACCAGCTGAGCTACCGAGTCGGTCTTGTTTTGTTTTTTAGATTTGATAAATTTAAAATAAATTTTAGAATTACCAAACTTTTTTTTGCAGTGCCTGCGACTGGACTCGAACCAGCACATCCTTAGGAAACCACCCCCTCAAGATGGCGTGTCTACCAATTTCACCACGCAGGCAAAAAAATTATAAAAAAATATAACATTTTTGCTAGTGACCCGGCTGGGATTCGAACCCAGGACCCATACATTAAAAGTGTATTGCTCTACCAGCTGAGCTACCGAGTCGGTCACTTTATTATCAAGTTTCAGTGTTAAGTAATGTCCCTTGTTTTTAGTGGTGCAAAGATAGGACTTTTTTCATTATCTCAAAACTTTTTCGCAAATTTGTTCAAAATAAATTCATGATAATTTCACTAGTCGGATACATGGGAAGTGGCAAATCTCACATTTCCAAAATTTTAAGCGAAAAAATAGATTTTAAATTAATTGATCTCGATAGAGAAATTTCTAAGCGAAATAAATTAACGATCCCTGAAATCTTCGAAAAAAAGGGAGAAATCTACTTTCGTAAGCAGGAAAGAGAAATTTTAGAAGAGTTATTAGCTACAGAAGAAAATATTATTCTGAGCTTAGGAGGAGGAACGCCTGTTTATTACAATAATATGGAAATCATCAACCATAATTCTAAAAGTATCTTCCTTAGAACGTCTATCAATACTTTAATTGAAAGAATTTCTAAACAAAAAGAAAAACGACCTTTGATTGCCAATATTTCAGACGAAAATCTCCCCGAGTTTATTGCCAAACATTTATTTGAAAGAAATGAGTTTTACAGCAAAGCTCAGTTCATCATTGGTACTGATTCTAAAGAACCGGAAGAAATCATGAACGAGATTATCGAAAAACTGTATTTATGATTCTTTCTCCTCTTCTTTTTCTGAATCGCTCTCTCCAAAAAAGTCGTCCCAATCTGTAAAATCTGAATCTATATCATTTTCTGTATAGCCGTCAATCTCTCTCCTATCCTTTTTGGTAGGTCTTCCTTCACCTCGGTCTCGGTAATAGCTCTGAGACATTTTTCTCAATTTAAGCAGCTCATACTGTTCTTTATCTGTGACATCTTTGATATGAAGCGAAACTAATTTAGCCCCAATTCTACTTTTTGGGATTTGAATGACTTTTATTTTATAGTCAATTTGATTTTTACGGATTTTAATGACATCTCCTTCTTTTACCTCTTTAGACGACTTTACAACCGATGCTCCTATTGCTACTCTGTTCTTTTTGATCTCGTCGGTAGCAATACTTCTGGTCTTGTAAAAACGAATACTCCATAAAAATTTATCTATTCTCATAATTTTTTATACTTTTGCCGTTATATTATTTGTAAAGTAATTAAAGTTTTTGAAATGAAAAAAATATTTTTGTATATCCTTGCTGGATCTTTGTGTTTTTCAGCTTGTAAGAAAGATGATGAAGTGGAAACATTTGTAGAGCCAGAAAACATTGAGGTAAGAAACTCACTTGATGAGCAGGCTATCCAAAAATTTATGGATAACAACTACCTAGACACTCAAGGAAACATCAAAGCATTTACGGCTGATGCTGCTGATGATAATTTTAAAAAATTATCTGAGCTTAGTCCTCAAAAACTTCCATCGGGAGTTATTTATATTAAAAGAGACGGCGCACAACCTACTCCGGGCAAAGCAATAGGAGACAACAGCCTTATCAAAACAATGATGAGAGGAAGTTACTACCGCGCTACTGATATCGATGGAAACGTTGCGCTAACTTCTGGTGGAACATTGATCAATACAATTGATTTGGAAGCTTCTCCGGTAACTGACCCTACTTTTTACTATGCTAAAAAGAGCATGATAACAGACGCAAGACCTCGTAGCTATTTTGAAATCGAAGGACTTAAAGAAGCATTAAAATACTTTAACGGATTTGAAAATCTTCCAAACGAGACATTACCTAATTTACAGGGAGTAATTATTATCCCTTCAAAAGCTGCTTTTGCAAGAGATGCTAATTATTACAATCTTCAAAATGCAACTTTTGTATTTAATTTTCAAATTTATCACACAGAAACAAGACCTGCCAATCAGGAATAAATAGAACAAAATAAAAAAATCTGCTTCAAAAATTCTGAAGCAGATTTTTTTTTGCCTTTTTAAATTTGAACTATCTCACATTCCCTAAGATATCCGGGAAATATTTATCTGAAAGATGCTCAAATTCGTCACCTCGCATAAACATTGAGGCATCAACTTCGTCGTAGGAACTTCTTCCTGCAGCTGCAATCAATTCATTACAAGTGTGCAACGTATTTTTGTGGAAATGATACACTCTCTCCGCTTTATCCGTCACATCAAGACCTTTAATCAACATTTTATCTTGCGTTGCGACACCTGTCGGGCAATTGTTATTATTACATCTCAACGCTTGAATGCAACCTAAAGAAAACATAAATCCTCTCGCATTATTACACATATCAGCTCCCATTGCAACTGCTCGTAAAATATCTAAACTTGTCAGAACTTTTCCGCTGGCAATCACTCTAAGTTTATTTCTGACATTATAATTCTTCAATGTTTTATTTACAAAAATCAAAGCTGGTTCTAAAGGCATTCCTACTCCATCAGAAAATTCCGGCGGTGCTGCTCCTGTTCCACCTTCTGCTCCGTCAACTGTAATAAAATCAGGATAAATTTTCAATACATTCATCTGAACGCAAATATCTTCAAACTCTTTGGTATCACCGATACATAATTTGAAACCAACAGGTTTTCCGCCTGAAAGTTCTCTTAAATGCTGAACAAATTTCAATAAACCAGCAGCATCAGAAAATGATGAATGTGATGGAGGTGAAACTATCGTTAAACCAGGTTGTACGTGACGGATTTTTGCAATCTCAGGTGTGTTTTTCACTCCCGGTAAAACTCCACCGTGACCAGGTTTTGCGCCTTGAGACAATTTAATCTCAATCATTTTCACATTTGGAAGTGTTGAATATTTTGTAAATAATTCCGGGTTAAATTTTCCTTCATCATCTCTGCATCCGAAATATCCCGTACCAATTTGCCAGCATAGATCTCCGCCTTCCATGTGATGCGGAGAAATTCCACCTTCACCAGTATTATGATAGAAATTTCCTTTTTTTGCGCCTCGGTTTAAAGAAATTTGAGCTCTGTCGCTTAGTGCACCAAAACTCATTGCCGAAATATTAAATAACGATGCATTATAAGGCTGTGTACACTGTTCACCACCCACTAAAACTCTTGGAAGCTCTTCTTTAGGAGATTTAGCATAAATTGAATGTTTAATTCCCTCATACTTTCTGTGATTGACTTCTAACTGAGTTCCGAAAGGTACAGTATCACTCAGGTTTTTTGAGCGTCTATAGACTGCCGAACGTTGATTTCTTGGAAAAGGCTTCCCATCAGTTTCTCTTTCGATAAAATACTGCTGCATTTCGGGAGAAATGTCTTCAAAAAAATACCTGAAATATCCCAGAACAGGAAAGTTTCTAAGAATTGCATGTTTCGTTTGATAGGTATTGTAAACTCCCAATGCATAAACTGCCGTTAAAAGTATTGGAATCCAATAATGTGCTTTGATGAGTAATGCTACGACCCATGTCGCAACAACCAACACCAATCCCCAAGATAAAAACTTATCTCTCATAAGAATGTAGATTTAAAATCGTTAAAGAATAAATTTAGTTGAAATAAAGCAAACAGACTATGCTTTTGCTAAAAAACTTTCGTAAGACGATTGCACAGAAACCGTGCCATCTGACAGGATTTTTTCTAAATTCAGAAATTCTATTTGATTGACAGACGCCGCATCAAAATCTTTTTGTACTCTCACATAATTTTCTGTGAAACCGTACATTTTTCCATCTTTATTTTCGTGCTCCCAAAGTACCGGAAGGGTTTGCCCAAGCTGAGTTTGGTAGAATGCCATTTTCTTCTTTTCAGAAAGAATTCTCAGCATTTTGTTGCGCCTTTTTCTTTCAGGAATCGGAACTGCGCCATCCATTTCAGCGGCTTCGGTATTTTCTCTTTCAGAATAAGTAAAAACGTGCAGATAACTGATTGGAAGTTCATTCAGAAAATTGTAGGTTTCCATAAACAATTCTTCAGTTTCTCCCGGAAAACCAACGATAACATCAACGCCAATGGCTGCATGAGGCATCACCTCTCGTATTTTATTGACTCTGTTGTTATATAATTTCGTTAGATAACGGCGCTTCATTTTTTTCAACAATTCATCGCTTCCCGATTGCAAGGGAATGTGAAAATGCGGAACAAAGCTTTTGCTTTTAGAAACCAATTCGATGCTTTCATCTTTCAAAAGATTCGGCTCAATCGATGAAATACGGATTCTTTCAATACCGTCAACTTGATCTAATTCTTTAATTAAATCTAAAAAAGTATGCTCGTGTTTTTTGTTTCCAAATTCACCTTTTCCGTAATCACCAATGTTTACACCTGTCAAAACAATCTCTTTTATGTCTCTGGCTGCAATTTCTTTCGCATTTTTCAAAACATTATCGATGGTGTCTGAACGAGAAATCCCTCTGGCTAAAGGAATGGTACAGTACGTACATTTATAATCGCAGCCATCCTGAACTTTAAGGAAAGCTCTGGTTCTGTCTCCGATAGAATAACTTCCGATAAAGAAATCTGTTTCTTCGATTTCACAAGAATGCACAACACCTTCACTTTCAGATTTTTCTAAATCATCAAGATAACTCAAAATATTGAATTTTTCTTTGGCTCCGAGAACCAAATCTACTCCTGTAATTTGTGAAATTTCTTCAGGTTTTAGCTGAGCATAGCAGCCAACAATTACTACCAGGCCTTCCGGATTGGCTTTCATTGCACGCTTTACGTGAAGTTTACATTCACGGTCTGCATTTTCTGTAACCGAACAAGTGTTAATTACATAAACATCTGCTTTCTCATCAAAACTTACCTTATCATACCCAGCATCTGTCAATTGACGGGCAATGGTAGATGTTTCCGCAAAATTTAATTTGCAGCCAAGGGTGTGGAATGCGGCAGTTCTGTGAAAGTGAGACATTTATTGTTCCTGAATTTTGTGGGTGCAAAGATAATGATTTAAAAATGAATACTAAATTGATTAAATCTATACTTTGTAATCGTCACTTGCTTCCGGACTATTCGCAAAGCAAACTGATGAAGAATTCTGAATTTCAACCTCATCATTTTTTTGAAGATCTTTGATGCATTGCTCTCTTATATTCCAAATTTCATCTAAGCTATAAGGAATATTCTCGTCAGCAATCCATTTTTTAAGAAAATCTTTATGAAATGAAATTTTTTCATCAACGATTTCATTATATTCTATTTCTTTTTCAATCAGCAATTTAGATTTAAAGTCAGCATAATCTGAATTGGGTTTTGTAAAATCAAAATATTCATCTCCAATTTTCAGATAATTATGCGCTTCTGGAATATATTTTACATTAAATTTTTCTAATGTGCTTTTAATTTTCTGAGTGTATGCTGCATCCATCTTAAAAATACCGAGAATTAATTTTACATCTTTCTGATCATTTTCAAGAGCCAATTTTCTTAAAATGGCATGTTTTGTACTGCAGGTTCCGACTAAATCTTTAAAAACGCATTGAATATTATTTTTATCTGAATTTCGTTTATACGGCAATTCTGAAACATATTTGCTGGCAGAATGAAAATCTGTGATATTTTTGTTTAAAAATTCATTAGAAATAATGCCTTTGTCTTTACGAATTTCAAAGTTTTTCATGAATTTATCTGAAATTATTTTTCATTTCATTATTAAAATCCTCAGATTTGTTTCTTGCGATAGACAGTGTTTTCCAGTCTTCATTTTTAATCATTTTCGCAATAAAAACTATTTGACCGATATGATAGGGGTAATGTGCCAATTGTCTAAAAACCGCATCAATCACCGAATGTGGTTGATTTCTGATGTAAATGATAGTATCTAAATTCTCCTCATTAATTTGATGTAAAGCATTAAAAAGACATTTCCACCCTTTTTCCCAATAGTCAAGAACTTCAGATTTTGTTTTAAAAGTATTTATAAATTCTTCATCACGATTTCTCCACGATTTTTCGCCATCTTCTGTTAAAAAATTCGTCCATCGGGAAAGCATATTTCCAGCAACATGTTTGATAATGATAGCGATAGAATTACTTCCTTCATTAAACTGCCAAAAAATCTGTTCGTCTGAAAGCTGCTCAAATGATTGGTCACCAAGCATCTTATAATATTCAAACCTTTTGATGAATAAATCTGTCATGGGATTGATGTTTACTATAATTTAAAACCAATTTAGTGTTTTTCACGTATATAAACGTAAATTGCAGCCTATGAATTGTAAGATCAGCCATTTTATGCAGGATTTGAACTCCTTAAATCTTCAAGAACTTGAAAAATGGTTTACTGATGAAACTGTAATCTGGATTCCTCCAGCGAAAGAAATATCAGGGAAAACCCGCATTTTGGCGTTATTCAGAGCTATTTTCAGACGATATGAAAAAATAGAATGGAATGTTTCTGAAATTTTCCATTTGGGGAATAACAAATATTTTTATCAAACTGATTCTTTAGGAAACCTTTTGGGAAGAGATCCTTACAGAAACCAGATTTGCACGATTATCCAGTTTTCAGAATCCGGAAAAATCCTTTATTTATCAGATTATTTTAAGGATACCGAAGCATTCAATTAAAAAGCCATCCTTTTCAAGATGGCTTTCATTATATTTGGTCACTACTTATTATTCTCTGTTTTTCACCAGCACCCAGCCTGTATATTTGAATAAGGTTTTATTTTTATCATTCTCATTCCACGTTACAGAATACCAATAGTTTCCGGTTGGCACTTTTTTATTCCCTGCAGTTCCATCCCATTTGTAATTGTTCATTTTATCTGCCTGGAAAATTTTATTTCCGTAGCGATCAAAAATATTGAAAACCAAGTTCTGTTTGTGACCTAATGCAGAATAATCTATAAAGTCATTGATTCCGTCGCCGTTTGGAGTGATTACGTTGACTAGATTAGGAACAACTATAGCTATATCTATAGGTTCGCAATCATAAGAATCTTTTACATAAACTATGTGATCACCTCTTTTTATATTGGTGAATACATTAGAATCCTGCCAATTAATATTATCAACCGAGTATTTGTAGGGTGCATTACCGCCATTTGCATTCACTGTTACGGTAGTATTAGAAATCTCTACACTTGAAATAACTGGTTGCTCAGAAGGATAAACTTTCACTGTCTGATACGAGATACATGATCCTGTTTTTAATTTAACCCAGTAAGTTCCCACTCCAACATCCGTAATTGTTTGTGTAGTTGTACCGGTACTCCATTCATAACCATCAAATCCTGCGCCCGCATCGAGCGTCGTTCTATCTTCCATACAGATAGTTTTATCTTTTAGAATGGTAGAATAAACAGGAGGAATAACCTCTAAAGTGATTTTAGCAATACCATAACAACCATTTCCATCTGTTACTTTCACATAAACTACTCCGTTTGGAGACACATAAGATGCGGCCATGGTAGCAGATATTTCATTCGTTCCACTGATGGCATCCTGTAATGATTTATAATATTTTTTAGTTGTGCCTGTTTGTGACGTTACGTTTGCAGTTGTAAGATTAAAGGATGCCGTCACAACATTTTCCTGTAGTGCACAAAAACGTAAGATAGCATCATTTACTACAACTTCAGGATAGAAACTCAATGTGATAGCTGCTGTATCAGAACATCCTTCTGTTGTTTTCACAAAAGCGTAAACTACTCCGCCTGCCGATACATACTGGGTAGGGTTTGTAATTTCAGCAGTTCCGGCATTCAGATTTGCCATTGTAGGATAATATTTTATCGTCACATTATTACCTGTAAAAACACCTGCAGTTGTTAAATTGAATGTTGCAGTACCTGCTTTGTTATTATTACAGGCTAACAATGTTTTGTCGAGAGCAGTAATATTTCCCTGTTTGAATTTGAACGGACTAATCTGTCGACAGAAATTCAGAGGATTGTTAGGATTAGCAGGATCCTGATAATGAATACTGTAATAATAAATTGTTGTTATATTTACTGTAATTGGGGCAGTAATCGGACTTGTTCCTGCCAAAGCATCATTTTGTGTAGTGTGATAAGAGATTACAAAATTCGGATTTCCATTTAAAATGCCTGTAGATAAAGTTGAAAAATCGAAAACTGCCGGACTTACGCATATCAAAATCTCTCTGGGATCTAAAGGATTTGCAGATGGTAGTCCCGGCGGAACAAACGGCTGTGGTTGTAATGCGGGATCAGTAAATGGTGAAGCCAAAGTTGCGGTTCCTCCCCACGTTAATGAGAATGGAGCCACTGTACTACTTCCTGCTCCCACCCAATTATCAATGTACAAATAATAGGTTTGCCCAGGCAAAACATCCATATATTGACAATAAGGTGTTAACGAGCCACCTGCTGCATTGGTAATCGTACTTGTCATATTCAACCCGGTTGCAGCACCTACCCCAATTACTGTTGCAGCATTACATCGAATGGGTGCACCTAAAGCACCGCAAGTAACATTGGGACCATACACTGCCCAATCATAATCTGCATCGGGATCAGTTGGAACTAAATTAAAAGTCAAAGTTCCTCCGGTAGCAATCGTCAGTTTATACCAGATCGAATTATGTTCACCCGTAATCAAGCAGCCTCCCAAAGACTCATTGACTAGGCCAATTCCTGTGGGGCTGTATGTAATATTTGAATTTCCACAAACCGACAATGCAGTCGCACAATCTGCCTGAGAATAGAACATCTGCGAAATGCAGAAAAGAACAAAAAGTAGAGTTTTTTTCATATTCAGTTGGTTATTAGGATTTAATCTTCACCAAATATAACGAAAATTAAATTATAATCACCAAATAATGATAAAGGCAAACTTTTTAGCAATGAAAATATTATTTATTTAAATTTTAAACATCGAAATCAACAAACTACTTAATACTAGTCATATTCCCACAAAGATTTTCAAGATGAAAAATTTTATGAAACGGGCTTTCCACTTCATTTAAATGTTCTTTATCCTGAATAAAAGTATATCTAGATGCTAAAGAATTCATATCGGAAACAATGACCAGCCAACATTCATCAACCGATCTGTCGTAATATGGAAATTTCTCGTTTTTCTTATCTATTATTTCTAAAATTTTCTCAGAACACAACTCGTCAAAAAGATTCATATTGTATTCGTGGGTGATAAAAACATTTCTGCGGTGAGTAGATTTTCGGATACTTTTCACACATCCAATGGCTTTATTTTTTTTTATGCTTTTGTAGATATTAAGAATGATTTCCTGTTGCTCTTCGATGCTTTCAAATTTTAAATGCGTGTGAAACGACAAAAAATAAACACCACGATATTTCGTAGTGTCTTCCTGTTCTAATAATATTTCTGCCTGACGGAATATTTTATTCAAATTGCTCTCAACCTTCTTCATTTCAAGATGATTGATGACTTCGGTCAATTCTATTCCAATCTTTTTGTTGTTAAATTTTGCGATAAAGTCTGGACTTTCGCAGGTAAGATTTTCAAAAGTAACTTCGGGGAAATGATGCATAAAAGAATTGAGCAGCAAAATTTCTGCTTTCTTCTTATATTTTTCCCTGTCATGAAGCGGAGATTCGTCTATAGTGCGATGATATTTCTCCATCGGCTTCTTTTTCAGATGACGATTCAGGTAATATAAGCTCAGATTCTTGATTAAATCTTCATCAGAAAAAACCTTTTTCATATTTGGAAGTTTTTGATTATCAAAAATTTATACTTAAAGGTAGGTAAAAAAACTATTCAATAGATATATTTAAAAATATTTATTATATAATTAATGTAAAGTTTATTTTCTTAATCAATATCTTTGGTTCTTTAAACACAAAAATTGAATTTTTTATGGATTTTAAAAATTTTAAAATACCTTACAGCGTCAACGAAAAATATTCTAAAAAAGTTGCCTATTTTTCAATGGAATTTGCCCTTGAGCAGGTTTTAAAAATATATTCTGGCGGACTAGGTTTTCTGGCAGGTTCACACATGAGAAGTGCTTACAATCTGAAGCAGGACTTAGTAGGAATCGGGATTCTCTGGAAATTCGGATACTATGATCAGGCAAGAAACCACGATCAAACATTACAGCCGACTTGGACGAAGAAAATGTACAGCTTCCTTGAAGATACAGGAATAAAATTTCAAATAGAGATTCACAGTGCGCCAGTTTGGGTAAAGGTTTGGTATCTTGATCCTGAAACTTTTCACACCGCACCTATGTTTTTCCTTTCTACAGATGTTCCGGAAAACGATCATATCTCGAAAACCATCTGTCACAAGCTTTATGATGCCAACGAATCTACAAAACTGGCTCAATATATTTTGCTCGGAAAAGGCGGTGCAAAATTGCTCGACGAGCTTAATCTTGAAAGAGAAGTATATCATCTGAATGAAGCTCATGGGCTTCCGGCAGCTTTTTATTTATTAAAAAAATACAACGGAAATGTTCAGAAAGTTAAAGAAAAATTAGTTTTCACAACACATACTCCTGAGGAAGCCGGAAACGAAAAACACAATCTGAAATTATGCTACGATATGTCGTATTTTTCAGGTTTAAGCATGGAAGAAGCCAAACAATTGGAAGGTTCAGACGGTGAATTGTTCAATCATTCTCTTTGTGCTTTGAAAATGGCAAGAATTGCAAATGGAGTATCTCAGCTTCACGGCGTAGTTTCCAGAGCAATGTGGAGCAAATATCCGGGAATTTGTGAGATTAAATCAATCACCAATGCTCAGGAATTTAAATATTGGGGTGATAAAAATCTTTATATCGCAAAAGATGAAAATAACGATACCATTTTTGATTATCGCAAAAAGCTTTTGAAGAAAAGATTATTTAAAATAGTTGCTGATCAGACCGGAAATTTATTTGATCCGAATATTTTCACTATTGTTTGGGCAAGAAGATTTGCAGGTTACAAAAGAGCAGATTTGCTTTTGCATGATAAAGACAGATTCAGAAAATTATTAAACAATCCTAAATATCCTGTGCAAATTATCTGGGCAGGAAAACCTTATCCGATGGATTATTCCTCAATTTCTACCTTTAATACTTTGGTTGAAGAAAGTAATAATCATAAAAACATGGCAGTTTTAACGGGTTATGAGCTTTCTTTAAGCAAATCTTTGAAACAGGGTTCTGATGTTTGGTTAAACAATCCGAGAGTTCCGAGAGAAGCTTCGGGAACATCGGGAATGTCTGCTGCAATGAACGGATCTGTCAATTTATCAACCGATGACGGATGGATTCCTGAATTTGCTAAACACGGAGAAAACTCTTTCGTAGTGCCAAAATGTGATTACGAAAACATGAGTATTTATGAGCAGGATAATTATGATTTAAATAAATTATACGAAATTCTTGAAAACGAAATTCTCCCAACCTATTATGACGACCAGAAAAAATGGAGAAATATTCAGCAAAATGCTATGAATGACGTTAAAGACAAGTTCAACAGCGACCGAATGGCTGATGAATATTATCAGATTTTATACAATCAAAATAAATAAATTAAAAATCGTCCGTGAAAATATTTTCACGGACGATTTTTTGAAAGTAATAATTATAATTGAGTCTGAAATTTAAGATTTAGCTGTAGAAACTCCGATCTCATAAACACTGGCGTGTTTAAGATACTTTGAGCGCTCTCTTGAAGTAACAGATTCTAAGTGGTCGTTTTTAATAACGATAATCGGGTCTTCTGTATTTTCAATTTCAAAACTCGCTAAATATCTTTCTTCGGGACCTGTTTTATCTTGGTTGGCTTTAATTTTTTGTAATTCGTCAGCATACTGCTTAAATCCCGGATCTGAAGAATGAATAAATTTATATTCTGAACCTGCATCTACATAATAGTGTAATTTCTTCTCAATCAAACCAGCTTCTGAAGTTATTTGCGGATTATCATTTCCATCTTTAAAAGCAACTTCTATCAAAGTTCCGTTATGTTCTTGGGTGTATCTTTCAGCATCAGTAAAATTTGAAAAACCAGTATAAACAATTTGATCTTCAAGTTCATATTTGTTTAATTTCTTATCATGTGCATTCGTTTCCATAATTATTTAATTTTATATTAAAGAATATATTCAATTTTACTGCCAAATTACATTCACAAAAAGCTTTTTACTACAATTTGATAAAATTGTTATCTTTGGATTTCTTTAAATTAAGCAATGAAAAAATTCTTACTAACCCTAACTGTTATCGCAGCATTTCATAATGCAACAGCTCAGGAAATCACTTTAGATAAAATATACTCAGGATATTACCGTGGGAAAGGCATTGCCGGAATCACATCCATGAAAAACGGTGAAAATTATCTGGTCATCGAGCAAGGTGGAATTGCAAAATATTCTTACAAAACTTCTCAAAAAGAAGGAAATTTAGTCGATGGAAATTTTGAAAGCTATGAATTTTCTGATGATGAGTCTA